>JAAEQF010000586.1 GCA_024231695.1 FCB group bacterium | reverse complement strand
GCCCGCTCGGCATTGGCCTCGGCATAAAGCCGCGAAGTAAAAACCTGCACCCGATAAACCTCGGTTGGACTTATTTCCGAGGCGGTTGAATCGAAAGCGTTATAAGTCTGACCCGGAATTCCGACCAGCGAATCTCCAGCATCAGGTACGACTGCCACCGTCACCGGATAAACCTCCGGTACTACTTCTCGGTCAGCTGGCGTGGCCAGCGGATCATATTGCGTCGTCGCCGCCGTATCTTCTTCAACCGGAGCGATCCTTTGCGCCGGATGAGAGCAGGAGAGGACTAAAAGTCCCGGCAGCAGTATGGTAAACAAAAACCGTTTCATCACAGGTACTTTTTCAAATCTTCATCATCGCCAATTTTAGCCAGCAATTCCTTGATCCGACCCAATTGTGTCTTATGCGCCACCATGACCACTTCCCCGATCTTGGCAATAATCAGATCGGAAACACCGAAAGCGGCGATAAGACCGTCACCGTCATTGTAAATTGTGGACTCATAGCTTTCAAGCGTAACCGCCTTACCGACGATAACATTGTTCTCGCGGTCGGTGTCCAAAAATCTTTGCAAAGCCATCCAACTACCGACGTCATCCCAGATAAATTCGCCCTTCAAAGTCAGGACATTGTCGGCCTCTTCCAGTACGGCATAATCGATGGAAATCGGGTCGGCTTCTTCATACAGTTTTAATAGAGCCTGTTCTTCGCCGTCGGTACCGATATGCTTTTTGTATTCGTCTAACAGGCCATACATTTCCGGCTGATATTTCTTCAAAACGCTCAAAATCGACTTGGCCGACCAGATAAACATACCCGAATTCCAGTGATGACGGCGACCATGATAGTATTTTTGAGCCACCATCGGCCGCGGCTTTTCCTTGAAAGCCGAGACTTTGCAGACAGTGATGCCATCTACCTCTTTTAACTCATCGCCGAGTTCTATATATCCATAGCCGGTTTCGGCGCGAGTGGGGACGATTCCAATAGTAATCAGGCTGTCCTGCTCAGCCGCGACTTTGGTTCCGGCCTTGATTACATCAACCAGCTTGGAAGCCGGTTCGATCAAATGGTCGGCCGATAAAACAACCATAATCGCCTTGGGGTCTTTTTTGTCCAGATGCACAGCGGCCACTCCGATGGCCAGGCAGGTATTACGGCCGAACGGTTCGGCCAGGATATTTTCCTCGGTAATTTGCGTGCCCGAATCAAAAATCGCCTGTTTGATATTGGCGCCGGCCACGATCAAAGTCTGCTCGATAGGGATATAATCGGTTACGCGGTCGATAGTTACCTGAAGCATACTCCGCTCGGAGGTGATCGGCAAAAGTTGTTTGGGCCGATTTTCACTTGATAACGGCCAGAATCGCTCCCCTTTTCCGCCGGCCATAATTACGCCATAAATCACCGAATAGCCTCCCCATTAAGATGGTCCTAATTGGATGGTATCAGGACTCAGTCAAACGATGAAAATACGACCGCTCTTGAACTATGTCAAGCAATCTTTATTCGCTTCGACGATTTGGACTTACGCGGAGGATTATACCTCAAAAGTGACTACTGAAGATTCGGTCGATAAAAGAGATATTCCAGTTCCGCAGGGTCCTGATTCGCCGAAGGCGGATTGTGACCCTGCGCGAATTCAAATCAACATGCACATAATCTAACCAGAAAGGCGAGCAAGCGAAGCGAGATGAGCAGAAAACACACGAGTGTGTTAGTGGAACTTCCGCACCAATCCCGTCAACCCGGCAACAAACAATGAAGTCAACAACCACCCACAACCGATATGAAACCATAAATAATAACGCAACAATCCGCCGCTGACAGGTATTGTCGCAACATGAGGGATACGAAAATCGTTTGCCCGATTGGCATTTGGTAACCAGTATTTCCCTTGATACAAATCAACTAATGGTACAAACGAATCGATTGAATACAGCATCGCATTGAAAACCGGGTATTCTGCGGAGATAGTATCAGTTTTGACCCCGTTTACTATTTCATAGGCGCTCTTTTGGCTGGGCGAGATAACCTTGGCCTGATAACCGACGCTGAAAAGTATGCATCCCATCGATATTATAAACAAAATATACGCCAGAGTTTTTCTTGGTTGATAGCCATAACCTATTAATTTCCCCAGAAGCCAGTGCCATAGCCGCATATACCAGGACATATTATCGAGTTTAACTGGATCTTCGTTTTTGGCGATCAATACTTGAATTGCTTCACCTTCATGCCCGCTTTTCATCAACACCTTGGCTAATTGTTCATACGGCTGAGGCCGGAATTGATCATCGGGCTGTAATCTCAACCATCCAACTCGTTCACCGGCTTGTTTTGATGAATCCTCTGCTATCTTTTCATATTCAAGACCGTTGAGCTTAAGATATCCCTCATCCGACCATCTGTCGATATTGTCGCATAATGTGTTTACTCGCGCCGAACTGAGGTCAATTTCGGATTCGCCCAATGACTTATTTGGGGTTAGTATAAAGTACCCGCCGATCCTTGAGCCGATTAGATTGATATGACCGGTAGCTGAAAAATCATCGCGCAGATGTAAGTCGCCCCCAATGGTCAGTCCATCGGCATCAATGGCATTGCCTTCATCATTGATGAAAACACTATCGCGGCAATCAAGGCTTTCTTTGATTTTGGCGGCCACCAAGCATACTTCTCCATTGGCATTAAAGCCGTCCTTCAGAGACACCTCGCCCTTTACCTCCACGCCGTCCAGTGAAAAAGCCGGACCCGATTTGTTTTCGAAAGTTCCATTGTCGCACTCGATGTCGCCGCCTACTTTTGTGTTTGCTAAACTGACTTCACCTTTGGCATTAAAAGCATCCTTCAGTTTAACTGAACCATTGATTGTTGCGCCTTTGCAGTTTAATGCCTGCCCTGATTCGTTTTCGAACGAACCACACTCGCAGGATAGTATCCCGCCGATTGTCGCGCCGCAGAGATTAACCTCACCGGTCGCGCAAAACCCATCCCTTAAAAATACGTTACCCTTAATAATTATATTTTCGCCAATAATAGCCGTCATGCCCTTATTATTGAATTGGCCGCCATCGCACTCCAAGTTCCCGCCAATAGTTGCTCCCGAAAGTCGAACTTCGCCAACTGATCTAAATCCATCTCCTAAGGAAACAGCCCCCTTTACGGTCATACCATCGCCACCAATAGTCACTCCGCCCTTATTATTGAATTGACTGCCAGAGCAATCCAGACCACCCTCAATCAAAGCTCCAATAAGCCCCACTTCTCCCCTCGACAAGAATCCAGACCTTAAAAATACATGACCGACAATTTTAATTCCATGGGCATTTAGATTGCGAACATGCGTACCTTGCAGGCTAAGCCCTTGAATTTCAGATTGCAGAATATTAAGACCTGCCGTAAAGGCGCACTTTTCGAAACACAGTGGGTAGATTATATGGGCAAACATTAATTCAAGAGATTCTTTTATACATGCGCCTATGACCCACAGGCCTTTATGTGTAACGAGATTTTTGGCATCTGAGTCTATACAAAGCCACTCAATGCGATCAGCCTTTAGCGTCCTCTCTTCACCCCAGTTTTCAGCATTGGCCGGGTCATCTTCCTTTTCGTTACCAGCCGAATAATAGGCACCCTCACCCTTGGCGACGGCACGAAAGAGTTTTATGTCGGCGGGTGTAAGAATCACGAATCTCTTTTGAGCCAGTTCGATTAGTTTTGAGGCGTTATCCATACTCTTTTTGTCCTGTTTTGGCTGTGGTATAATCTGATTTGTTATGATTTTATATAACCGGTTCAGTCGCGACTACCAAGTATTATTTCACACGCTTGCTTGCCAGAAGGGTGGCCCATCCCCAGCTTGTCGAAGACCTTGAGCGGAGCGAAAGGCTGGGGTGGGTTCCAGCAGGGTGCTTTTGAAGGAACACGCAAATGTGGATTTCAGGCAAATATCTATGCGGGAACCCACCGCAGCTAACGCTGCAGTGGGCCACCCAATCGCCAGTCAATTTCTCCATAAGGTCACCCCTGATCCCGACCCCGCCCTCTTTAGCGAAACATATAACTGGGAGTCTATAATTATGCGCGAATTTATACAAATGGGCCAGAACAAAGGGAAAAGACATACAGTCCAAAACAAACCCACTGGCGGAGCCAGTTTTTGGCGGGCTTCGCCCGCACACAGGACTTTGAACATACTGACGACAGTCAAAAAGTGTCTTCGACACCTCCTTAAAATGAGCAACCAAACCCAAATCTCTTATAAGGCGATGAACAACAACATGGTAAAAATTCATAATCACGCCCGGGTGTATGATTTTGCATTATCCAAGAACTTGCTCTGACTAAAAGGAATCTTCTTGCTCAGACCGCCCTTGATGTGTAATTTGTAATTACAGACCCGAATTGTGGCCCACCCGGCCCGGGTGGGTTCCTGCCTCGGGCATTAATAATCTCGGAGGGACCGAAATCTGTGAATTACATCCAATCGAAAACCAAGGACAGACAATATGCCATACATACACAAAAGCGGGGCTTTATTTACAATTGTCTCAACTGCGATATGCGCCCTGTTGATTTTCGCCGGATGCGGATCGGATCAAAAAGATGAAAAGGCAGACGCGATGACACCGACCGTTCCCCAGGAAATCAACGGCTGGGTACTGGCCGACTCGACCGAAAGTTATGATCGGGAAACGATATTCGATTATATCAATGGCGCCGGAGAAGTCTATCTGTCGTTCGGGTATCAGCAGGTAAACGTCTATCGCCTCACCAAACCGGATGCGCCGGAAATTATTGTCGAAATATTTGATATGGGTACGGCCGAGGACGCCTTTGGCATATTCAGTTATGCTCGCGAAGGGGAAGAGTCCGGGATTGGCGGAGGTTATGAATATCGGGGGAGTCTGCTTTGTTTCTGGCAGGATCGATTCTACGTCTGTGTTCTCTGTTACGAGCAGAGCGATGAGGCCAAGACGGCGACCTATAAACTGGCTCGACAAATTTCTGACCAGATACCACCGACAACCGAGAAACCCGATCTTGTCCGGTTTTTGCCGGAAGAAAAACTAATCCCCAACAGCGTCCGATTTTTCCACGTCCAGCCGACGCTTAATTATCATTACTTTCTGTCCGAGGAAAACATCCTTGGTCTTAACCGGGACACTCGCGCGGCATTGGCCGAATATGGAAGCGAAGGCATGCATCTTCTGGTTATCGAGTATGCCTCCGATGAAAAAGCGGCAGTCGGACATAACGGCTTTCTTGACGGCTACATCCCCGAAGCTAAGTCAACGGGCGCAGCCAAAATCGAAACGGGACGATGGGTGGCCGTGCAGCAGCTTGATCGGCGACTAATTATCTGCTTCGATGCCTCGTCTGAAGACGAAGCCCAACAAACGATCGAAGCCTATCAAAATAAAATGACAGAATGATTTATGGCAGGGGGAAGAGTAATGGGTGATTCGAAAATGGCTTTAACCCGGCGTGATTTTATCAAAGGCGCCAGTTGCGCGGCATTGGGAGCGGCTGTCGGTCTGCCGGTCATGGCCGAGGAACTGGCTGAAACGGTAGAAAAGAAAACGCGGATTGTGCTGATCCGTCATCGGGATGCTGTCGATCCCAAGGGTGGGGTCAACGGCGAAATCATCCAGCAGATGATGGATGAGGCCATGACGGTGCTGTTTGATAACCAAGACGTTCTGGCCTGCTGGAAAAAAATAATCGATTCTTCAGACATTGTTGGGATCAAAACCAATGTCTGGGGGCCGCTATCAACTACGCCGCAGGTCGAACAGGCGATCAAGTCGCGGGTGATGGATGTTGGGGTGTCTGAAAGAAATATCGGTATCGACGACCGGGGCGTGCTCGAAAATCCGATTTTCAAAAAATCAACGGCGTTGATAAATGCGCGGCCCATGCGATCGCACGCCTGGTCGGGAGTCGGCAGTCTGATTAAAAATTATATTATGTTTTCGCCCAAACCGCCCGACTATCATGATGACTCCTGTGCCAGTCTGGCCAAAACCTGGGACTTACCAATCTGCAAAGGCAAAACCCGGCTTAATGTGCTGGTCCTTTTGACACCGCAGTTTCATGGCACCGGCCCGCATCATTTTGACCCGGCCTATACCTGGAGCTACAAGGGGCTTCTTGTCGGTATCGATCCCGTGGCCTTGGACAGCACCGGTTTGCGGCTCTTTCAGGCTAAAAGAAAGTTGTTTTTCGGGGAAAATCGTCCGGTCAAACCGACGGCCCATCATATCGCTTTTGCCGATACCAGGTACGGGTTGGGTACCAGCGATCCGAACAAAATCGAACTGATAAAAGTGGGTTGGAAGGACGATATTCTTATCTGATTGCGGCGCTGGCGGTTTCGATACCGATAGGACGGAGTCGCACCATATATGCAATGCTGGTCACACGCCGCATTGCAACGTCCTGCATAGCCAAAGTTATCCATGAATGGGTTATAAGCTACAATTTTATCCATTTTTTCCTTGACAAATTTCATCAAATTTGCGTAATTATTAATGTAAGGTGTGCCGAAAGGGGACGTGAAGGGAGTCGTTTCCGCCGCGCGTTGCGGCAAACAAGGCGCAGCCTTACAGACATAAATATACAAATATTAAACACCCCCCTGACGAAGGTCAGGGGGGCATTTTTTTTGCCATCCATAAAAAAACCGGAATCGCACAAAGGCGATCCCGGTCGGTTTGGTTGCGATGATATTTTCGTGTGTTTTACTCGAACCAGCCCAGATCTTCGAGTTCCGGAATTTCTTCGGCCAATTCAATTTGCCGGTCTTCAATTTCCTCGGCGATATCCTCGAGCTTCTCGGCTTCTTCTTCAAGCTCCTCAGCCCGCTCTTCCAACTCTTCCGCCTTCAACTCGATATCGGACTCGAATTCCTCTTCGGTATAATCGGTCAAAAGCATCTTGAACACTCCGCCAAGAGCCTGCATTCCGATCTTCGCTCCGGCGATTCCGATTTTACCGCCTTCCCAGCCGATATCTTCAGCTTTCTCGACCAGTTCGTCAACCAACGTGTAATATTCCTTTAGAAGCTGTTTCTGCTCTTTGTTGGTTTTGATAAGATCGCCGTTGATATAGAGCTCATAATCCTCGGTAATTTCCACTTCGTCTCCGCGGCGGCCGTCCTCACTGATTATTAGCGAGCCTTCATCGAACTCAATACTGTAATCATCATGACCGGATCGATAGCAATCCCCGAAGCTGGAATGATGGTGAGAGCCCTCTCCCAGGGCGGGCAGAGCGCCGAAAGTCAGCAGACAGGCAAGCAGTGCAATAATAGTCTTTTTCATCGGTATCCTCCTGGTTCGCTTATTCAACCTTCTATTGTTTTGACGAGAATTCAGGTCATAAGGTTGCCTGATTTTTAAAAGGCCGATCCCTAATCAGCCCCATTATTCGTTAAGCTTTTAACTGTCGTGAGTTCAGTCTCGATAATTACTACAAAAGTGATTTTTCGGAAATTTATAGGCGATTGTGAGGCAAGCGAAAGAAAACAGACTTCGCCTGTTTCAGAGTTGCTTTTCAGTTAGGAATATGTTAATTACTATTATCTATCGATAAATTCGAGGCTAATCACATGTCAGAAAATCATCGCGACGATGACATAACGCATACCCATATACCTCTGACGAAAGACACCATGATCGGGCATTACCGGATCGTCGAGAAGATCGGCGCCGGGGGGATGGGTGAAGTCTATCTGGCCGAGGATACGAATTTAAATCGACAAGTAGCTTTGAAGTTTCTCCCCAGTCACCTTGTTTCCGTGGATGATGCCAAAAAGCGTTTCACACGCGAAGCTCAGGCGGCTGCGGCTTTAAAACATCCTAACATTGTCACAATTCACGAAGTGTCCGACTACCAGGGCCGTCCATTTTTTGCCATGGAGTGTTGTGAAGGCAAGCCCCTGAGAGATGTAATCAGGGAAGAGCAGCTATCTTTAGAGAAAATTGTAGACTTGGTCACACGGATATGTGAGGGATTGCAGGAAGCTCACGAGGCAGGCATCGTCCACCGCGATATCAAGCCGTCGAATATCATTCTCGATAAACAAGGCCGTCCCAAACTAGCTGACTTCGGACTGGCCGCGGTTCAGGGATCGGACAAACTTACCAAAACCGGATCAACTCTTGGCACTATTGGATACATGTCACCAGAACAGATTCGAGTTGATGAAGCCGATCTTCGTTCGGACTTGTTTTCAATGGGTGTTGTGCTGTATGAAATGATTACCGGGCGGCTGCCCTTTAAAGGCGACTCTGAGGCGGCCACCCTCAATTCGGTTTTAAATGATATTCCCGAACCGCTTTCCAGGTTCAAAAGCGGCGTTTCCGGCGAATTGCAGCACATTGTTTCCAAGCTATTGGAAAAAGACCCGCAGCTTAGATATCAAAGCGCCGCAGGTATTATATCGGATCTGAGGAGAATAACGGTTAGTACACCTTCTGCCGTAAAATCCGGCAAAGATTGGTGGAACCGCTATGTGGTAACGGGCGCAGTTGTTGTACTGGCAATTATATTCGGTTACTGGTTGCTTTTTGATGAAGACGGCAAACTGACCGACGATGTACCGCTGATTGCCGTCCTGCCTTTTGAAAACCTCGGTCCGCCGGAGGATGAGTCTTTTGCCGACGGCATAACCGAGGAGATCACTTCCCGGCTGGCCGTTATTGAGGGATTGGGCGTTATCTCACGCACGAGTGCCGTGAAGTACAAAGATACCGATAAGAATCTCCGGGAAATAGGTAATGAGCTTGGTGTAGAGTATATCCTTGAAGGCACCATTCGATGGAGCAAGGTAGGGGAGCAAACAAAAGTCAGGATTACGCCCCAGCTAATCCGCGTTTCCGATGACCGTCATATGTGGGCGGATAACTATGAACGCGATCTTTTGGAAGTTTTTGCTGTTCAGGCCGATATCGCCATTCAGATCGTCGATCAACTCGACCTGACGCTGGTGGAAAAGACCCGCACTGCGCTTGCCAAACAGCCGACCGACATTCCCGAAGCCTATGCCTATTACCTGAGAGCAATCAGCGAAATCAGAGACCCGGATGTCGGCGTCAGGAACTCGGGTGCTCTTTTCGACAGCGTTATCGCCCTCGATCCGGATTTTGCTCTGGCATATGCGCATAAATCGATCGCACACTCCTGGACGACTTTTGGATGGAGCGGCCTTGGGAGTGATTCTGTCGACCACAGAACGCAGGCAATGCAGGCTGCGGAAATGGCGTTGAAGCTGGAACCCGGACTCCCCATGGGTCATCTTGCGATGGGAACCTATTATAATCTGGTGGCAGGAGATTATAATCGTGCTCTGGAAGAGTTTGCCAAGGCCCGGTCAGAGATGCCCAGTAACTCCGGGTTGCTATGGGCAATTGCTCTGGTGCAATTTCGGCAGGGGAAATTCCATGAAGCTCAGACAAATATCCGCATGGCCATCGAACTCGATCCACTCACATCGTATTACTATTATGATTTGGCCCAGATTCTAACATACACGAAAGAGTATGACGAAGCCATCAGCGTTATCGACCGGGCAATTGCCCTGAAGCCGGATCGGGCAACGTACTATATCGAGAAGATGCGCTTCTCGCTGAACGGGCGGGGAGACATTGATGGGATGCGCAACGTTTTCCATGAGGCATGTAAGTATGTAGAACCGGTCGAGATAATCAGCCAAAGGTTCTGGAAATATAATCTGGTTAATACACCCGTAGATTCTCTGGTTGCAGATTATGTAAGAATATTCCGGAATACCGAGTTGCCAGGCCTGTTTTATCTCACAATTGCCGGTGCATATTGGTCAGCTGGACAACCCGGGTTAAAGTTGGCGCATTGTGATTCGGCAAAGTCAGTGCTTCAACAGCAGCTCAAATATGCGCCCGATGAATACGGGTTGCACATGGGATTGGGATATGCGCTGGCCTGCCTTGGTGAATATGATCAGGCGATCGAGGAAGGGGAAAAAGCAAAGGAGTTGATGTCGGTTGACGGCTGCCACTGGTGAGGACCGATCGTGGTCATGGTCATGACCGAAATTTACATATTAGCTGAAGAATATGACAGGGCAATAGATGAACTTGAATACTTGTTTTCAATCGAGTCTCCATATACAGTCCACACGCTCCGGGTTTTGCTGTTATTCGATCCCCTCCGCGATCATCCAAGATTCAAAGCATTGATTGAGAAGTACGAGCGAGAACATGGAATCTGACGACGACAAAACAGGAGTAGCTAAAACATGCTGTACTGGGCGACATCACCGTGCTGCTCGATATAGGAGTAGGAGGTGCAGGATGATAAAATCACTTTTGTCTATAGGATCAATGACTATACTGTTCGCAGTTGTAATCTGCCAGCCCCTTCTTGCGGATCAGGCTATGAGTATGAAAGACTCAGTCCAAGTGGAGGATACTGCGATGTTGCAGGACGTGCGCCTTGATATCATTTATGACAATTACCCCCATCCTGAAGGCGAAATAACATTGTG
>JAAEQF010000585.1 GCA_024231695.1 FCB group bacterium | reverse complement strand
GTAACACTCTTGTCCAAAATAGATTTTAAATAACTCGAGATACAATCTATTTGAAGGATCTAACATCACAAGCCGTCATCCCCGCAATGGTGTTAGGCGGGGATCCAGTCTACGCTTTATATCCGTGTACAGCGGCTAGTAAATCAGACTTTTTTCTTGTTTATTTATCAATTTCAGCCATTAATGAAGTCGCTGCTATCATTGTCATTACCCTATAGCTACCCTATTCAGACCCAAGCACCCAGACGCAATGGGATTGACCGCAAATACCGTTCACGCCATGGGCCAGCGCCTGGCGGACCTTTCTGCTAATTTGCCGCTCACCGGCCTGGCCGCGAATCTGAAGAACCGCCTCGGCCATGCGGATCAACCCTGCGGCAATAACCGGATGGGCGCCCAGCAGCCCGCCTGAAGGATTGACGGGAATATCCCCTTCCCTGGCCGTGGCCCCGCCGGCAACTAGCTTGCCGCCTTGCCCGCGGTCACAAAGCCCCAGCCCTTCAGTCCACAGCAGTTCCTGATAAGTAAAGGCGTCGTATATTTCCGCCACATCTATTTCTTCCCTGGGATTTTGGATGCCCGCCATTTTATAAGCCCCTTGCGCGGCCTTCTCCAGGGCCCGGCTCTCTGACAAATCACGGTCGCCCAACAAATAGGCATCGGCACAAAAGGACACCCCCTTCACCCAAACCGGTTTATTGGCCGCCTTTTTCGACCGTTCTTCATTCGCTAAAATGATACAGCAAGCCCCGTCGCTTACCGGAGATATGTCATAAAGCTTCATGGGGGCCGCCACCTCCCGAGAGTTCATGACATCATCCACCGTTATTTTCATAGCCAGATGGGCATGGGGGTTATCCAGAGCATGGCCGTGATTTTTAACCGACACCAGGGCGCACTCTTCCTCTGAAATGCCGTACCTTTTCATATAGCGCCGGGCCTGGAGCGCGCCGGCGGTAACCATATCGAGGCCCAGGCACCGCATATATATGGGATCAAAGGCGGCATTGGTGATAAGCGGCGAGATACTCTCCGACCCTTTGCTGTAAGCGGTTACCAGGGTCGTCCCATAAGAGCCGGATAAAATCCGTGTCAGCCCGTAAAAAGCACCGAAGGTCCCATCCCCTTCTACACAGCTGATATTTTTCCCCACCCCGCCGCTGACATCGCCGGTGGCCATGGAGGCAATGGTCCGCCCGTCCCAAAAATCATTCGAAGTAGTAATCACATTGTCGATATCATCAATATTGAGACCGGCATCGGCTAAAGCCAGGGAAACGGCTTCATAAACCAGCTCAGGATAATTTACTTCCCGCCGGCCGGCCGAATGTTTGGTCTGACCAACGCCGACGATAGCCACCCGTTCCATCATGCTCCTCCTGTCGGTTTGAAGTAAGCAATATCGAGCAGAGAGCCCTTTCTGTCTTCAGAAAAAACCGCTTCAACGGCCATCCCCTCTTGAATCTTCTCAAGGTCGACACCGCCTAAAAGATGAACAAAGCCGGTATCCGCCCCATCCAGACGAATAACGGCATAGGCAAATGGGGCTTTCAAAGGCTGAACCGGGGTATCACGTTTAACAATGGTAAAAGTTTCGATAATCCCCCGGCTGGAAAGCTGGATCCATTTTTCGGTATCAACAAAACAAAAAGGACAGCTCTTTCTTGGCGGGACCAAGACCTTCCGGCATTCCGGACAGGCCTTCCCCCAGATGATCTTTTTGTCTCGGAGCTGGGTCAAAAAAAAGCTGGCTGTCTCACCTGCCTGCCATGAATAAGGAACCTTTATCCGGCTCTTATAGACCAGGGGTTCAACATCATTCCAAAAATCGTTCATCGTCGATCTCCACTTTTTTTATTTTTCAGAAAACCCCGGGCCCTCAAATCCAGGTCGGCGTATTTTTTAGCTAAATCCAAAAATTCGTGAACATTCACGTTCACGAGAATTTCCCGGCCTTTCATATTGGTACAGAATTCAACATGACCATTACAAATTATCGTAGTGAACGACCTCTGTGTCGTTCATATCTCTCGAATCAATCGCAATCGATTCTTTTCGTTCACGTGAACGTGAACGTTTAAACTACTGAAAGACCCGGAGCCTTTGGTATAAAAAAAATTTATTAAGCAGCTACCCCAAAAGCTCTATACAATACTAAGGTCCTGATAATGCCCATAAACATCGGTCATAAGGCCGACAATTTCTCCTAAAGTGCCGTACTCTTTCACCGCCTTTAAAATATAGGGAAATAGATTCTCGTCCCTCTTTATGGCCCCGGCCAATTCTTTAAGGGCGGCCTGGAGCTCACTATTATTGCGTTCCGATTTTATCTTTTTAAGTCTTTCCTTCTGCCGGTCACGGGCCGTCGGATCGGCCTTAAAAATGGTCGGATTTATCTTTTCCTGTTCATCTTCAAACTTGTTCACACCGACGACAATCCTCGCTTTATTCGTAACCTCCAAGTGGTGCCTATAGGCGGCATCAGCGAGCTCTTTATGAAAAAACCCCTGTTCCAGGCCGTTAATCACCGCCTCCAGCATATTCTCTCCATATCCGGCGATCTGTTTGATATAGCCTTCGATATCTGCCTCTATTTGGTCGGTCAAGGATTCTAAATAGTATGATCCCCCCAGGGGATCAACGGTCTCTGTCAGGCCGCTCTCATGGGCCAGAATCTGTTGGGTTCGAAGGGCCAGGGTGACCGCTTCTTCAGTCGGCAAAGACAGGGCTTCATCTTTGGAGTTGGTATGGAGCCCCTGGGCCCCGGCCATAATGGCCGCCATGGCCTGTACGGCCACCCTGACAATATTATTGTCCGGCTGTTTGGCCGTCAAGGTACTGCCGCCGGTCTGCAGATGAAACCGCATCAGCTGGGCCCTGGGGTTCTGGGATTTATATTTTTCCTTTAACATCCTGGCCCAAAATCTTCGGGCCGCCCTTAATTTGGCCACCTCTTCAAAAAAGTTGTTATGAACACTGAAGAAAAATGAGAACCGGGGAACAAATTCATCAACCTCCAGGCCGACCCTGGTGCCGGCCTCAATATAGGCCATAGCGTTGGCGATGGCAAAGGCCATCTCCTGAACGGCCGTGCCGCCGGCTTCGCGAAAATGATAGCCCACAATTCCGTTTAAATTCCATTTCGGTAATTTTTTTGTGCTATAGGCGAAGATATCGGATATCAACTTCATCGAGGGGCGAGGGGGGAAAATAAAGGACTTGGAGCCCGTAAAGGTAGACAGCGGGTCATTCTGCATCACGCCCATTAATCCTTCCGGGGGAACGCCCTGTTTCTCGGCATGGGCAAGATACATGGACAACAAAATCATGGCCGGATGGTTAATAATAAAGCTGACAAAGGTATTGTCCGGACGAAAGCCGTCAAACATCATCTCCATATCGGCCAGGCTGTCGATAGCCACCCCTAAACGGCCGACCTCACCCTCGGCTTCAGGCATATCAGAATCGTAGCCATAATGGGTAGGTAAATCAAAGACGGCATTGACCGTATCTTTACCATAAACACCGGCCTGGCCCTGGGCCTTTAACTGCTTCAGCCGCTTATTGGTATCATCGGCCAGGGCATAACCGGAAACTTGCTGAATGTTCCAAAGCTGAGTCCGGTAGCCGGCGGCATAAACACCACGGGTATAGGGATATTGGCCCGGAAAAGAGATGTCATTTAAAAAATCATTCGTCTCCATGTCGAGGGGTGTATATAAGGGTTTGATCGGTGTGCCGCCCGACAGAGAAAAATTATCAAAACGTTCCGGAGATCTTGCCACGGTTTTTTTATAATCACCTTCCCATGAATTCATACGGTCTATTATTTCTTCCTTGCTATCTTTCTTACTCATGAATTTCCCCCAGGAAGGTGTCGGGAAACACCCGTCGACAATACTCATAGTTAGCTGAATATAATTGAAAAACAGGTATGGGCATTATTGTAATAATCATTAAAAAAAAGAATTAAAATTGATGGTGTCCATTTTCCCTAACGGCCAAAGACTGTGTTTACTGCCTCGTGGCGTTCGTCTACATGGTTAAACAGCTCCTGGAGGGAGCTCTCAAAGGCTTGGGGGCTCGGCAGGACCGTGTACTCGGGTTGTTCCCCTTCCGGCCCGACCACGTACGGGGCGATCAGGTCGTGCTCCCTTTGGAGGCGCGCCTTTATCGACTCGGCCTCAAATACGCCTTGGACAAATTCATTGACGTAGCCCCAATAGGCCCATAAATACACAGGGTCACGGATCAAAAAGTATATCAGCGGCCAATCCTCACTCACATCCGACATATCCAGGGCAATCGGCGGTTTCAATCCCATCTGATCGTCAAGGCACATATTGTGGTCCCAGGGAATCCAAAGAAGGCGCCCGTTCTGGCCCGGATCACCGTACAGATAATAATTATGGGCCAGGTTCCCATAGGTATCCCAATCCTGAATCACCGTATTGATAGCCAGCCACTTTAGAAACCCGTACACATCAAACCGGGCCTCGAGCTCGTCCCGCCAGGCCGCCGCGTTTTCCCGCGGACCGTGGAGAGCTTCGATAGCCCGCTCCACATCGCTCCAATCGGCCTCAGTTTCATTGGTCTTTTTAGGAAAAGATTGCTCGTTTACCGGAAGGCCTGCTTGCCAGTTGGCGGCGCCGAAGTCCGGCTTGTATAAATTCCCGCCCGTTCCGCCAAGCTGGGTGGTGAACATCGGGTCGTCGGGCACCTCGGCCATGGTGTAAAGGCCAAAGTAAACCGGCCCTTCACCAAAATCAATATAAATACGGACAAAGACCCGTCTCGGAGCAGGGACCCCTCCCTCTCGAAATAGATCGCCGCCCACTTTTTCGTGCAGATAGGAGGCATCGAGCCCGTTGTTGGCCAGGGCGAGCCGTTTAAACCCGTAAAACCGCTGATTCAAAATCTCCGGATACTGATCCTCGAACTCGTCGAAATCAAATTTCAAAGGTACTTTGTAGTTTCCACAGCCCCAACCGAATTTCAAGGTGGAATTCCCCTTGAACCGGACCCCTACATAAAACCAGCTCTTGCCTTCGAAATTGACCGTACAGGGCACCCAGATAGGGTCCTGGTCAGAAAAGTGAAGATCTGACCCCTCTGCCGGCGGGTCGGGCAGACCGACATCAATATCATCGGGTTTGCAGGCCAGGCCGGTACCGCCACAAGGAGGATATAAGCAGGTCCCAAAAGCACAGGTATCTCCGCTGTTCAGCCCCTCGCAGGCATCATAGGCGATTGGAGGAATCGAAAAACTGCTTGCGCCGAACGCACCATGAAGCTCAGTTATATCATCCAGCATCGCCTTCCAGTCCTCCGGAGAAATTGTCACGTCTATGCGATTTACCCGGTCTTGGGGAAAAACTACATCGTAGCTGGCGGCCCTATCCGGACCATGACTAACTTCCGTCCAGCCCTCGGGCCTTTCTAAATCATTTGCTCCATCTCCATTATTTCCGCCAGCGCCGCAGGAAAGCTGAAATCCGACAAAAAAGATGACTATAAGGGTGTAAATCCAAAGTCTAAAAAAGGAATAAAGCATTTTCCGCCTCCTGGCCTTTTTATTGATGGTGTTATAACACCCTTTGAAAAGTCCGGGTTGTTTCCACTAAATTGTTTCCGGTTTATATTTATAATTATATATAATCTATATCAATCTTGGAAGTAAAAACTATATTGATACTGGTACAGGTTGGCCCGTAATCTGGGTAGACGCAAGGCCTACCCCTACGTTTGTGTAAATATTTTCTCTATTACTCTAACAAAACGAAAAATCCCCCTGTAGGGGAAATTATTGCATCGGAGTCCAGCCGCCGCCAAGGGCTTTGTAAAGCCGGATTAGATTCTGTGTTACAGCGCCCTGGCTCAATACTAGCTGATCCTGAAAGATGAGCTGTGAACGCTGGGCATCGAGGACGGCATCAAAGTTGGTGAGCCCGTTTTTATACTGTTCTTCAGCGAGTTCGCTGGCGAGACGCGCCGCCTTAACGGCCTCAGAAAGGGCCTGGCGGCGCTGTTGTTCTCTGGTGTAGGCCACCAAGGCATCGCGCGTTTCCTGCACGGCCCGCAGGACGGTATTTTCATAAACCGAAAGGGCTTGCTCCGCCATGGCTTTCTGGACCTTGATGTTTTTTCGGATAGCGCCCATGTGAAAAAAGGGCCAGCTCACACTTGGGCCGATGCTGTGGAAGCCGTTCCCTGAATCAAAGAGGGTCGAGATGTCGAGCGCTTCGACTCCAATGGAGCCGGCCAGTCTGAATTTTGGATAGAGCCCTGCCGTTGACACTCCGATTTGCGCGGTCTGGGCGGCGAGTTCGCGCTCGGCTTTTCGCACGTCGGGCCGGCGGCGCAAGGTGTCGGCGGGAATGCCAACAACGGTTTGAAGGGTGGGGACGGGTATGCTCTGCACCGTATCAAGGCGTTCGTGCAAGGTTCCGGGCATTTTCCCGGTGAGTACGGCGAGAGCATTGAGCATGGCTTCCAGCCCGGTCTCGAGAGTCGGAATGATAGCGCAGGTGTTATGGACATTGTATCGTGCCTGCTGAACGGCCAGCTCACCGGACAGGCCGGCTTCGAAAGAGGAACGAAGCAGATTGAGGGTCTGCTGCTGGGTTTCAAGATTTTCCTTGGCCACGCGCAAACGTTGCTGGAGAGTACGTAATTCGATGTAGATTTTTGCGGTTTCGGCGGCCAGGGAAACTTGGACGTTGGCCCTTCCGGCTTCAGCGGCTTCGAGCCCGGCGATGGCCGCTTCAACGGAGCGGCGGGTCCCGCCGAAGAGGTCGATTTCCCACAGAGAATCAAAACTTGCCGTGTACCGGGAATTTTCGCCCGTACCTCCGAGTTCATCACTGATTTTGCCGCGCGTATAGCTTCCGGAGGCATCGAGGGTTGGCCCATAGGCGGCCCGTTCGATACCGAGCTTGGCGCGGGCAATGCGGACAGCGGCGACGGCTGATTTCAAATCGTAGTTATTGATCAACGTTTCGTTGACGAGTTCCGTCAACATGACGTCATCCAAAGTGGCCCACCAGGCCGTCAAGGTTTTTAAATTGATTTCATCCGTAACAGAGACGCTTGGTTCCGTCCACTGAGGAGCTTGATAGTCCGGTCCGACAGACCAGCAGCCTCCAAGGAACAAGGGAAGAAACAAAATGAAAACCGAGGGAAGTTTGTTGCCTTTCAAACGCATGGCGTGCCCCTTTTCGCGCAAGGTCTGAAAAAGCACGAAGAGCGCGGGAATAAGGATGAGGCCGAAAAGGGTGGCAGCGGTCATACCCCAGAAAACGGTCGAGCCGATAACGCGGCGGGCCGAGGAGCCGGCGCCGCTCGAAAAAACCATCGGCAGGACGCCGAGAATAAACGTAAAGGCTGTCATCAGGACCGCGCGGAAACGCTGTCCGGCCCCATCAGCGGCGGCCTCAATAATCGAAAGGCCGTCCTCACAGCGGACCTTTGAAAATTCGACAATGAGAATGGCATTTTTACTTGCCAGTCCTACCAGGAGGATAAGCCCGAGCTGAGCATAGATGCTGAGCGGCATGGCCATTAAAAAAAGTCCCGCCAAAGCACCGAGGGCCGCCACCGAGGTCGAAAAGATGACCGACAGCGGAATAGTCCAGCTTTCGTATTGAGCCACCAGGAAGAGATAGGCAAACACCACGGCCATTAGGACTAAAAGCAAGGCGCCGCCCTCTGCTTTAGCTTCCTGATAGCTTAGATTGGACCAGTCATAGGTGTAGCCTTCCGGCAAGATCTTCTCAGCAATGTCGATCACCTTGGCCATAGCCTCTCCGCTGCTGGTAAAGGGCATAGCCACGGCATTGATAGCCGCCGAAGAAAATTTATTATACCGCTCAATCGAGCGGGGCGCTAAAACCGTTTTGACCCGAACCACCGTGCCGAGGGGAACCATGGCTCCGGTACGGCTTTGGACATGAAGGCCGTTCACAGCGGCAATACTATCGCGGAAGGGCCAGTCAGCCTGAATGGTCACAGGGTTAACCTGCCCTTCGAAGTTGACGTCGTTAACATAGCGGGCCCCGAAATAATTCTGCAGGGTCGAAAAGATGGCCCTGATATCCACATTCATGAGCGAGGCCTTCACCCGATCGACCTCCATAGAGAGATGGGGCGTGCTGGCGGCGTAGCCGCTGAAGGCATACATAATTTCGGGCGCCATATTGAGCTGCATCAAAAAACTTTTCAGCACCCCATCGAGTTTTTGCGGATCCGGATCATCAATGGCCTGAAGCCGAATATCAATCCCCCCGCTAGCTCCGAGGCCCATAATCGCCGGCGGCACAAAGAGGAAAATCTGCGCGCCGGGGACAGCGGCGAGCTGTCCCTGCAACCGTCCCTGGATGGCGCCAATCTGAAGGTCCGGTGATTTCCGGTCCGCCCAGTTATCGAGCCCGACGAGAAAAAAGGCTACATTTTCCCCTGTTCCGCCAAGAAAGCTGAAGCCCGTCACGTACATGAGATATTTTACACCCGGTGCTTCCTGCAAAGGATGGAGCACCTCGGCCATCAACGCTTTGGTCCGTGCGCAAGCCGCACCCTCGGGCAGCTGCAAGGCTCCGAAAATGACCCCCTGGTCCTCATCGGGCAAAAAAGAAGTCGGCATGATCGAAGGGAGATAGGCGGCCCCGCCAATGACGGCAACGAGGATAATAACCGTCAAAACGGCCCGCCGGGCCAGCCATGTGGCCGTTGAAACATAACGGCCGCGCAGTCGGTTCAACCCCAGATTAAACCAGCGCAAGGGCCCGTATTTTTTAGGTTGAATGGCCTGCAGAAAAGTACCGCACAGGGCCGGGC
>JAAEQF010000584.1 GCA_024231695.1 FCB group bacterium | reverse complement strand
GTTATGATGTCGGTCACCACAATGTTGACCTCGATTGAAGAGGTTGCGGTGGATGGCGCAATTTTTGAAATCCCCGAAGGGTATAGTTCCGGGTTTTAGGCGGTTGCGGCCGGATCGGGAAAAAGTCGTTGATCGTGTGATTATAATACGAAATAGCCCTCAAGCCGGCAATCGGCCTGAGGGTTTTATATTAAGTGCACAGACGACTCTATAGAATCTTTTTAACCTACCTCATTTCAGCAGGATCATTTTTTTCGCTTCGATATTATCGCCTGTCTTGAGGCGATAGAAATAGATGCCGGAAGCCAGTTCGATGCCGTCGCTATCCCGGCCATCGAATTCAACTACATGCTCTCCCTCCTCGCGTTGGTCATCGACCAGAGTGCGCAGTTTACGCCCGAGAATATCGAACACTTCCAGACGCACAGTTGATCGTCGGGGAAGATAGAAGCTGATCTGCGTATTAGGGTTGAAAGGATTGGGTCGGTTCTGACTCAGGCTGAAAGCTTTCGGAATCGAGGGAGTGTCAGATTCGCTATCCAGAGGGTTCTTTCCCATCATGAAATCCACCAAATCTCGGAAATCGGCATGATTCATATACCAGGGCTGGAAACCGAAGGCATATGTTTTGGATTGGTCGGTTTCGGTAAGCACACCCACCGCATGACCATCAACCAGCGACGTTTGGGGGTAAAGTGAGCGAAGCAGATGAGTTGTTTCACCCCGAGTGTCGGGAATAAACGTGGAAGCCATTGGCGCGGTAATAGTTGACCAAACTCTTTCGAAATCAGGAATAAATAGATTGAGGCTACCGTCATAGGCCACGTCTGGAATAGTATCATGAACACTTTCGGCCATAATCATTCCCACCAACGTATCTTCTGCAGCCGGTAAAGCCATGAGTTGAACAATATAGAATAGGTAACCAGTCTGCAAAACCGAATCGATCCCGAAATAATCCTTACCAAACCAATTGTACATTGGCTTATATGCCGGTGGATCATCGTGTCGGGGCGAAAAACTCAACTGAGCAAAGGAACCGAAATAGGCCATTGTTCCGCCGTTCAACAGATATTTCTCCAACGCTATGGACAGAGAACCTCCATGCGGCCCAAATTCGATGATTCCATCGCGCATACCATCCTCCCAAATAACCAGTTCAAACGGCTGTAAATCCTCCCAAAGCCATTCACACGGTTTCCAGGGTAAGAAACTTAGGGAATCTTTCATCTTGAGGATTTCGAAGTCATAGCCCTGCAAAACCGAGTCATAAAAGGCCACTATGGTATCGTGCTCGGTAAATGTCTGAGTATACCTCCCGGATGTAACGACGACAATCTCTCTGTTGCGCGGGGCTCGATGCAAAACCAAAATTTCGCTGGAGAAACCAGATTCATACCCATCCGTATCGACGGCCGTAATCATGTAAACAGTGGAATCGTCAACGCTGGAAATGGTGAACGAGGTCTCCTCGCCATCAGCCTGAAAGGCAATTTCCATGGCATAGTAGAAATACCAGACGTCATCGACAAAGAAGCTGTCTTGGGGAGCAATGCTGTCTCGGGCCGCGCCGGTGTCATAAAATGGGGAATAGTTCTTAATATATTCACTCCAACCGGCGAAGTCGTAAATGTTGTAATGATCGATGTCTATACCCTCGGGGCCTTCCCATCCAAATGAGACCGGTTCGCCCGGTTGAATGAAAACGTACTTGCCATCCGGTACCGGAGCCGGAATTTGTTCGCCGGTGGAAAATAATATCGGTTCGCACAACTGGCTGGAGCCGCCGCTGACACGATGCGAGGTACTGACAAAGTAAAAACGGTACGGTTCCAGATCCTCTATTGTATGGCGCCAGGTTCTGTCTGTTCCCGCTAATAATATCAAGTCATCCGGTACCGCCCAGGGCGGAACGATACCAGGGTAAGGCATGGCCGCCTCCGGCACCTGCTGAAGATAAATATTATACCCAGCGATTCCATCGAATACCCACGGATCCCATTCGATTACGACCGAATCGAGATCGGCATGTTGGGCATGCAAACCAATTACCGGATTGGTCGGATTTAAAAGTGAATCGGCCAACATTTCCGCCAAGGCGGCATTTTCAATCACGCCGGTAAAATTGAGATTGGCCAGAAAAGCATCCTTATCGTCCCACATGTTTTCAAAATTCATCGGGTCGGTATGAACCGAATCGCCGGTGAAGGTGGAAAAGAGGACTCTTATGCTGGAGTCCGGCTGAAGGTTGAACGGGCCGAGGGCCATTAAATATCTGGTGTCATATCCGTTGGCAAAATCGAGGGCTGTCTGCGGAGCCGGAGGCGGTTCCCAGCCATCGTTGGTATCGGCGGTGTAAATCATGTCATAATCCCATTCGCCGTTACTGAGGTAACAGTATTTGTGCCGGTCAAGTATCGGGGTACCACGATTTTGGGCCGGTTCCATGCTGCATTGGGGATTGCCATAATCATCGACACGGCGGGGACCGAAATCGTAAATTGCATTACTGTTACTGACCCACCAATTGAAACTTGAGACAAGCGGTTCAAACGAACTTTGCAGGAATTTTGTGGCCATAATTTTGGTCGGGTTCAAGTCGGTATATTGATAATCGGGTGGGCCCGGGTCACCGTCATTGTCGATAACATAAGCGATGTCCTGATCGACCAGAGAACCGGCCAGATCATCCATAAAACCAGTCGCACTTTTGGAGGTATGATAGACATCGCCGTCGATGTACAAACCGATAAAGCCTTCAGTGATTGTTTCAGTTCCAAGGTTGGTGATAACCATATCATAGATAATCAGGTTGTTCTCGGGGGATGATTGCCGGTAGAAGGCTCGGTTGGCGAGTCGGATATTCATCGGGCGATGAATCCGAGGGCAATCGCAGTCGGTGCCATCGCTGATATTGAAGGTATCGGCGGCCAAGGTCCAGACGGCCTGATAGCCGGAATAGTCGAACAAAAGTCCTTCGACCGGAGGATACAGTTCCTGCCAGTTCAACCAGCCGTCTTGCCCGCTCGTGACCAGTGTATCCGTTCCGACAATACCGCCGATCCAGACAGCACCGGAAAAAAGATATTCGAGACCGCTGCCGGGTGGAGAGACGAAAGATGGACAATCCGCGCCATCATATAGGCAACATCCGTAATTGCTTCCCAACTGCCCGGTGTTGGTCATGGTTGCATCGATCATACCCGTATTCAGCAGCCAGCAATCAACCGGCGAGACAAATCCATCCACAGAGAGAGCATTGGAAATAATGTCCTGTTTTGCTTCTGTTTCTTGAGGTTGTCCGTGTTGATGGCCGATCAAGTCGGCTGCATGAATGAAAATCGTCCCCGAAAGCATTACCCACAACAAAGTTGTAACACTAGAATACCGAAACATCTCGTCCTCCCACCGCTGTGATTCAGTTGTCTTTATTCGAGGGGTTGTTTCAATTCAATATTATTATAACCATAAACTCGATATTGTCAACAATCAAATCGGCGCTACTCGGTTTATTGACGGCAGCGCCGATAAAAATGTGCAATATAATAATACTCGGAAACGGTTGGTTTAATAGAGGCGTTTACTCGCCTACTTTTTATCCAGGACAGGATGGACCAGCTTGGCCTTGACCACGTCTCGGATGGAGAGTATGCCGATAAGTTTTTTGCTATCATCGACCACGGGGACATGGCGGATACGCTTTTGGATCATAACCTCGGCAATATGTTCGATATCGTCTTCGGGCGTACTCACTACTAAATTGGAAACCATGTGATCTTTAACCATGATATCCATCATGTCGCCACGAAAACGAAAAGCCAGATGGAAAATATCTCTCTCGGTAATGATTCCGATGGGGTTGTCATCGTCATCGACCATAATTAACGCACCGATTTTGTTGTCGATGAGTAGTTTCATGGCGTTTTCCATGGTCTGGTCTTCATGGATGGTTATCGGGGCGCGTTTTGATTTAAGCATATCTTTAATTTGCATCATCCCTGTTCTCCTTTTGATGAAAAACTCTAGAGTCCGTAGGTCACCATATCTATAATATCGGCAATTTTACTCTGCATTCCTATTGTTTTATTGTCAATATTCATCAGTTTACATCCGGCGTTTTATTGTTTCGAAAATTTATCATTATACAAAATTGCTTTTCTTTTTTTGATACTCGCTTTTTATCATCCTTTCCAACTGGCGGGCGGTTTCGGGTCCATGCCCGGTATAATGGTTGTTGGCGTGGAAAACACGTTTTTTGCAAAGTACGGAGACTGAAGGACCAGCGGACCCAATTTGTCGCCCAGACCAACCATCAGGTTCAAAAAACGATCACGGATGGGATATGTGGTCTCGGGTTCAAGAATTACTTTGGGTTCGGGGCGTGGTCCACTGCCCCCGCGGACAATCGCACGCGGAAATTTGGCGCTGATCAGAAAATCATCTGGCGTCCGGGCAGCCCAACCTTCGACCGTCGTCCGAGCAGGAATGGCGTAATAGGTAGCATCAATTTCGACAGTGTTGAAATTTTGCGCAAAGGTGGTCAGGTAATCGGCCGGCTTTGTCCCCTTGGGATAAAACGGCCCAACCCAGTCTCTTTCCGAAAAGGACGATGTCCCGGTGCGAACCTGAGCCGTTTTGCCGATTTTGGAAACCATCATGTCAATTAATCCTCCTTAGTAATCATACGTGCGCATCCAATGATTGACGCAGGAAATATCAATTAAGGATTACACATGCCTTTGACTAAAAATAAGATTTCGGTGGACTTTGGGGGCTTAATCGGATTATCTTCGTCAAAAGACAAAGGATAAAATATGTTCAAGCGAACCTAATGCGTAGATCAAAAGAAAACCCTATCCTGACCTCCGTCGACATTCCGGCCGTCCGGCCCGAGTTGACCGATGTCAGTTCCGTCTTCAATCCCGGCGCCATAAAGAGTGGCGAAGACACCATCCTTGTTTTACGAGTACAGAATCGCGGCCGGGAAACATTATTACTGCGAGCTCAAAGCAAAGACGGTATCCATTTCAGGGTGTTACCCGAACCGGTAGAGATATCCGGTCTGGAACGGCTGAAGACACCAATTTATCATGCTTATGATCCGCGCATTACGGTTATTGCTAACAAAATTTATGTAACCCTGTCGCTTGATCTGGATATTGGCAGTCGGACTGCGCTTTTTTCCAGCGAAGATTTATCCGAGTTGAATTTTATTGATCTGATGTGGGATGGGGATTCGCGCAACGCCGTTCTGTTTCCTGAAAAGATAAATGGCCGATACCTTGGATTGGTTCGCCCCAACCGGATTTCGGCCGATCCGCAGGTTAGCTCGGGTTCGGAGATTTGGCTGATTGAATCAATTGATCTGCAGGACTGGCAGCCGGTGAAGGCAATCATGAGCGGACGCCTGCATTATTGGGACGAGCTTATCGGATCAGGGCCACCGCCGATAAAGACGCGGTCGGGATGGCTGCATATATATCATGGCGTGGCCACTCATTTCGCCTCGGTCAATATATATCAGGCCGGCGTCTGCCTGCTTGAACTGGATGATCCGTCAAAGATGAAAGCTCGGGGGAAATACAATATATTCGAACCGCGGGCTGATTATGAATTGGTCGGTCAGGTGCCCAACGTGGTCTTCCCTTCGGGCATGATCGTCGAGGATTACGATTCCGAAGGATTTGCCAGGCATGATAGCCGGGTTATGGTCTATTACGGAGCCGCGGATACTTCGGTCGCGGCGGCCGAAACGACCATTGGAGAACTCTTGAATCATTGTCAGACGGAAAGCGGTAATTGAGGAGGAAAAGATGCGGTTTATATCGTGGATCGGAACGTTACTTGTCTGGCTTTTGATGGTATCCTGCACCTCTGACCAACCCGACCGGGCTGACGCTGAAGATGCGAGCGAAAGTTCATTTCCGGTGCCTGTGATTGAGTATCAACCTCGGCATTACATCTGTTATCGGGCGAGCGCAAAACCCGTGATCGACGGACGGTTGACCGAAGGGGACTGGCAAAAAGCGGAGTGGACGGAATCGTTTGTTGATATCGAAGGCGAGAGCAAACCGTTGCCCCGGTTCAAGACTCAGGTCAAAATGTTATGGGATGAAGATTATTTTTATATCGGGGCGGAAATGGAAGAGCCGCATCTGTGGGGAACGCTGACTGAGCGGGACGCAGTAATCTACCATGATAATGATTTCGAAGTATTCATCGACCCGGACGGTGACAGCCATGAATATTATGAATTGGAAATCAATGCCCTGGGCACCGAATGGGATCTGCTTCTGATCCGGCCGTATCGCGACGGCGCCCCAGCCGTCAACGCCTGGGATATCACCGGTTTGAAAACAGCGGTGGCCATGCATGGTACGCTTAACGACCCCGGCGATGTCGATTCCGGCTGGAATGTGGAGATCGCCATCCCCTGGAAAACGCTGGCGGAATGTGCTCATAGATCTTCCCCTCCGGAAGATAATGATGTCTGGTGGGTCAATTTTTCCCGCGTCCAGTGGCAGCTTGAGATACAGAATGGTAGTTATGTCAAAATGAAAGATTCCAGCGGAGAAAAGTCATTGCCTGAAAATAACTGGGTCTGGTCGCCGCAGGGATTGATCGCCATGCATTATCCGGAGATGTGGGGTCTGGTTCAGTTTTCACAGACTATGGTCGGCGGCAAGCAAAAGGCTTTCGCTCCGCCTGAAGATTTGGAGGCTCGGTGGGCGATGCGGAGGTTGTATTATGCCCAGCGGGATTATCAGGACCGGACCGGAAAGTACACGTCCAGCCTGAATGATCTGGAGTTGGGTCCAAAGGAAATAATGCTTGAACGGTACTCCTGGCCTCCATCGCTTCAAGCCACGCCATATACTTTCGATGCCTTTTTAAACAGCATCGATGGCAGGAAGCGGTTGTCGATCAACACTGAAGGCCGACTGCAATCTTTTTCGACAACCGGTAAGTAACGGAAAGGTCATCAATGAACCTAACATCGTATGACTGGAGTATCGTCTTTATTGTACTGGCGCTCATGATCCTGTCGGTTGTTTTGAGCAAGCGGTACATGAAGAGTGTAGCCGACTTTCTGGTGGCCGGACGTTCGGCCGGGCGGTATGTAATCAGCGTGTCCAGCGGTGTGGCCGGACTGGGCGCGATTACTATCGTGGGTAACATGGAGATGAACCTGATTGCAGGGTTCTCCATGGCCTGGTGGGGTATGACGATGGCCTTGATTCTGCTTTTCATAACCGTGTCCGGCTGGGTGATCTATCGGTTTCGCCAAACCAGATGTTTGACTCTGGCCCAGTTTTTTGAAATTCGCTACAGCCGCAATTTCCGGATTTTCGCGGGGATGCTTTGCTTTATTTCGGGTCTGATCAATTTTGGTATTTTCCCGGCCGTCGGAGCTCGCTTTTTTATCTATTTTTGCGGTTTGCCGCAAACGATACCGATTGCCGGTCTGGAGGTTTCGACCTTTGCCCTGATAATGATTCTACTTCTGGGGATATCAATTTACTTTGTATTATCTGGCGGACAGATCGCCGTCATCGTCGCCGATTTCTGTCAGGGTTTGTTTGTCAACATAGTCTTTGTAATTATTATCCTTTTTGCCTATTTCTCATTCGATTGGGGTATCATCCAAGAAGCCCTGGCGGCGGCTCCGCAGGAAGCTTCGCTGATCAATCCTTTTAAGACGAGCCATATCGAGGATTTCAATTTCTGGTATTTTCTGATCGGCGTCTTCGGGGTGATGTATAACACGATGTCGTGGCAGGGTACACAGGCTTATAACGCCTCGGCCATCAGCGCTCACGAGGCCAAAATGGCCGGAGTACTGGCTGGCTGGCGCGGTCTTCCGCAAACCCTGCTTTTCCTTTTCGTTCCGATTGTCGCCTATACCGTTTTGAACCATGCCGATTTTTCGTCGATTGCTTCGGCCGTTACCGCCAACATAGCCGGGGCCGAGACCGACGCCATCCGTAATCAACTTAAGGTGCCGATGGTTTTGTCGCATATATTGCCACGGGGGTTGATGGGCGCTTTTGCGGCGGTAATGCTGGCGGCCTTTGTCAGCACCCATGATTCATACCTGCATTCGTGGGGATCGATTCTGGTGCAGGACGTAATCATGCCTTTTCGCCGGAAACCATTTTCTTCCCAGCAGCATTTGAAGATACTGCGTTTGGCGATCATCGCCGTGGCTGTTTTCATTTTCCTGTTCAGCCTGCTCTTCAAGCAAAACCAATATATTTTCCTATTTTTCGCCATTACCGGAGCGATATTCGTCGGCGGATCGGGAGCGGTGGTAATCGGCGGGCTTTATTGGAAACGCGGAACAACGGCCGCGGCCTGGGCCGCCATGACTGTTGGTTCGGGTATATCAGTCACCGGTATTATTCTGCATCAGTTGATCGACGATTTTTTCATCAATGGGCAGATGTTTTGGGCCATCAGCATGTTCGGCGGAGCACTAATTTATGTGCTTGTTTCGGTTTTCGGTTCGAGGAGAACTTTCGACATCGACCGTCTTTTACACCGGGGCAAATATGCCCGGCCAAATGAACAGCAAATTATCAGGGCCGTACCCGCACGAGGTTGGAAAATACTGGGGATGGGCAAAGAATTCACCCGTTTCGACAAATTCATTTATATCATCAATTATATCTGGACCGGTGGCTGGACGCTGGTCTTTGTCGTCGGGACGATTTATAACTTGAGCCATGAGGTCAGCGATTCGACCTGGATGGAGTTCTGGCGTATTTATATATTCATTCAAGTAGTGCTGGCGGTGTTGACCATCGTCTGGTTCGGCTGGGGTGGCCTCAGGGATTTGAAAAGAATGTTGTCGCAGTTAAAAGGGTCGGAGCGTGATGACAGCGACGATGGATTCGTGCGCGAAGAACAATAATATAAACCGATTCGGGAGTTAGCCAGATGAACGAAGCCGAAGATAAAATCCTTAGCACCCGGGTTGAGCGTTTCGGGGAGCGTTTGAAAAAAACTATTCTTTCCAACCCGATTCCTTTGGAGATGGAATTCGCATTATCGGACGGTGAGACCGTATTTGCTGATCGAGAGAAACTCGATTACCGCCGGATCGGTGTCGGTGAGAAATGGGGTGAGCGCTGGGCTGCCGGCTGGTTTCGATTTCGCGCGGATATACCGTCTTCCCTTAGGTCAAAGACGCTGGTCGCTCACATCGATTTAGGCGGCGAAGGACTGGTTTTCGACAGGGATGGAAATATACTGCAGGGGATATCTTCCGGTTCGGTTTTCGATCATGATTTCAATCGTGATCTGATTCATTTCGATCAGTTGGACAGCGATGAGAAAAGACTGGAATTGTGGGTCGAGGCGGCGGCTTGTGGCCTGTTTGGAGTATTTACCGAAGCCGACCCTTCACCCGATTCGCCCCGCCGCTATGGCCATTTTGAAGCCAATATCAAGGCGGCCGAAATTTGCAGCTTTGATTTTGACCGCTGGCAAATGTGGCTTGATCTCGAGACAGTGCGTTCCCTTTTGGTCTCGGTGCCGACTAACAGCGTACGGCGAGCCCGCTTGCTTTATCGTACGACGGAAGTCATAGATGCTCTGGAGAGCGGGAAAGATGTCGCCCATTGCCGGAAAATGCTGACCGAAGAATTGGGGCGTTCAGCTGAGGCATCGGCCCTGACCACGTTTGCGGTCGGCCATGCTCATATCGACACGGCCTGGCTCTGGCCGGTCCGAGAATCGATCCGTAAATGCGCCCGTACATTTTCCAGCCAGTTAAAACTTATCGAAAAGTATCCGGATTATGTTTTCGGAGCCTCTCAACCGCAGCATTACCAATTTATCAAGGATCATTACCCGGCCCTTTATGCGCGTATCAAGGAGGCGGTTAAAAAAGAGCGTTGGGAAGTTCAGGGAGGAATGTGGGTGGAGGCCGATTGCAATATCATCGGCGGCGAGGCAATGATCCGCCAGATTTTGCACGGTAAAAATTTCTTTCGGGATGAATTCGGAATTGACGTGAACAATCTCTGGTTACCGGATGTCTTCGGCTATTCCGCAGCCCTTCCCCAGATTCTTCGACGCAGTGGGATCAAGTATTTTCTGACGCAGAAGATGTCATGGAATCAATACACTAAATTCCCGCATCATACTTTTCTTTGGGAAGGGATAGACGGCAGTCGGGTGATGTCTCACTTTCCGCCGGAGGACAACTACAACAGTTCCCTTCGCCCCGAATCATTGGTCAAAGGTGCCGAACGCTTTCGGGAGCGCGGTTTTGTTGATCAATATCTGAGCCTGTTCGGTGTCGGTGACGGCGGTGGTGGTCCCAAAGAGGAGCATATCGAATTCGGAATCCGCGGTCGGGACACTGAAGGGATGCCGAAAGTTCGTTTCGCCGGAGCTGATTTATTTTTCGAACGACTGGAGCAATTCCGACCTAAACTTCCGATCTGGAGCGGCGAATTGTATCTTGAGCTGCATCGAGGCACGCTGACCACTCAGGCCCGCAACAAGAAATGGAACCGCAGGTTGGAAAGCCGTCTGCGCGAGATCGAAATGCTCTGGTCCTGTCTTCCATTGAAAAATTATCCTTTGGCCGAACTGGATAAAAACTGGAAGATGCTGCTTTTGAACCAATTTCACGATATCCTGCCGGGGTCGAGTATAACCAAGGTTTATGAGCAGACTGAAATTGAATATAGACAGATTGAGAAGGCACTTGATGAGTTGCTGGAACGGGCCAAAGCTCAGCTATTCTCTGAAGATGCTGATTCGATGATGCTTTTCAATCCAACATCGAATCGTTTCGAAGGTCCTATAGCTCTTCCTACTGGATGGACGACGGTGGTCACAGCGGGTGAAAAATCGGTGGAGCTAACCGTGCAGCAGGAAAATTCAACGACTGTTGTCAAAGTCGGGCTTGATCCGTTTCAATTCCTCTGTCTGGAAAAGACCTCAGTCGAGATCTCGATGGCCGTTGAAGACAATAACCCCTGTCTGGAAAACGATCTTATCAGATATGAGTTCGACGAAACCGGCCGACTGATCAATGCCTACGATAAGGAGGCCGAAAGAACAGTGTCGCTTGAGGGTCAGCCATGTAATGTCCTGACACTTTACAATGATCGACCAAACGATTGGGACGCCTGGGATATTGATCGGCATTACGAACAGACACCGATCGAAACCCCGAAAGCTGTTTCCACGCCGCGAGCCCGGCGCGGGCCAGTCAGGCAGACACTTGAATATGAATTTGTCGTTGGAAATTCTCGCATTACCCAGAGAATAGAACTGGCCGCCGGGAGCAAACGTCTTGATTTTCACACGAAAGTTGACTGGCAGGAATCGCATCGGATGCTCCGTGTTGCCTTCCCGGTTGATGTCATGACCAACGAAGCCGCTTTTGATATTCAATACGGTTATGTGAAACGTCCGAATCATCGCAATACTTCCCGGGATTTGGCCCGCTTCGAAACAGTGGCTCATCGTTATGTCGATCTGTCTGAACCGGATTATGGTGTCGCCTTGCTCAACGACTGCAAATACGGTCACAAAGTGCTGGGCCGGATAATTGATCTTTGTCTGCTTCGCTCGCCAAGCTATCCCGATCCGGATGCCGACCGTGGATTGCATTCCTTCACCTATTCGCTTTTACCCCATCTGCACGATCTGGTCAGGTCGAACGTTATGGCTCAGGCCTCGGCTTTAAATCAACCGCCTTTGGTTTTCAACGGTGTCAGCGGGCCGGAGGTCGATTTCCCTGTTGGAGTCAACGGACAGGGCATATCTCTGGAAGTTGTGAAGAAGGCCGAAAAAGAGGCTTGTCTTGTCATCCGGCTGGTGGAAACGAATGGCTGTCATTCAAAGGCTTCTCTAAACATCAACTCCGACTATAAATTTATTGAGGAATGCGATTTGATGGAATGGAAGACGATCGAACGAATTGAGATCAATGGCCGACATTCGTTTAACCTTCATCCGTTCGAGATTCGCACTTTTAAACTAAAACAGAATCGTGACTGATTTACCATTAATACCTCGTCCGGCCGAACTGGAACGTACCGGTGGAAGCTGGAAAATGCCGGAGTCAGTAAACATATCCTCGGGAGTCATCGGTTCGGGTCTTTATCGAGCCGGCGAATTGCTGGCGGAAAAGATCGTTAAGTCGAACCTTGGGCCCCGTGAAGTTAAATTCGCGACTGCTTCGGATTCTCGGCCGGATATCACTCTACGCATCTCAGATGATAATATTGACAATATCGAAGGATACTACCTCGAGATTACCGAAAAAATTGTGCGATTGGAAGCATCCTCATACATTGGACTTGTCTGGGCGATTCAGACTCTACTGCAAATACTCGCCGCCGGACCTGAAATACCCTGCCTCGTCTGCCATGACCGGCCACGATTCTCGTGGCGGGGGATGCATCTTGATGTCGCCCGGCATTACTTCCCAGTCGAATTTATCCTGAAGTATCTTGAACTGTTGTCGCTTCATAAACTCAATGTATTCCACTGGCATTTGACTGACGACCAAGGCTGGCGTCTGGAAATAGAGAAATATCCCCGCCTGACTGAAATCGGCGCCTGGCGAACCGAGGCAAATGGATGTCAATACGGAGGATTTTATACTCGCCGGGATATCAAGACCGTCGTCAATTATGCCGCGAAACTGGGTATCAGGGTTATTCCCGAAATCGATCTTCCCGGCCATGCCTCGGCCCTGCTGGCCGCCTATCCCGAACATTCCTGCACCGGGGAGCCGGTTGCTATCCCCAACAGCTGGGGAATTTTCGACAATACTCTCTGCCCCAGCCGAGACACAACGTATCGTTTCATAGAACATATTCTGGATGAAGTGACAGAAATGTTTGACAGCCCGTTCATTCATATTGGAGGTGATGAATGCCCCACCGGCCAATGGGAGAGGCATGCCTCCTGCCGGGAATTAATGGCTCGCCATAATTTTGACGGATTCGGAGATCTTCAAGGTATCTTTCATCGCCGGATTGCAGAAATCCTGCGTACAATAGGCCGCCGCACTATCGGTTGGGATGAGATTCTGACTCACGATCCTCCCGCCGACGCCATCATCATGTGCTGGCGCGACAGCAAGTTTGCCATCGAGGCTTTGCAAAAGGGACATGATGTTATCCTCTCCCCCACCGATCATTGCTATTTTGATTATTATCAGGCGGAGGAGGGCGAACCGAAGGCGATCGGTGGGCATCTTTCTCTGGACAAAGTCTATGCTTTCGATCCATCGCCATTATCGGAAATCGAGACCGGAAAAATCTTAGGCGGTCAGGCCAATGTCTGGACCGAATATATGGAGACAACGAGTAAGGTCGAATATATGATTATTCCTCGAATCTGCGCATTGAGCGAAGCGCTTTGGTCTCCGGTAAAAACCAAAGACCGGCGGAAATTTCAGCAAAAACTACCCGCTCATCTGAAAAGCCTGGCCGAAACCGGGTACAATTATCGAGCTCTTGATTAGGATCATTCGCCTATCTAATTTTCGCTCAAACGTTTCCTGATCAAGCACGTAATATCTTATCGAACATCACTTTAGATTATATTTTCCGGGTGATATCAGCCTTTTATAAAGTTATCCACGTGGACCAAAAACATCTTGGTTTTTGATGAATTTTTGGATACATTGATATGTATAAGAGAAGACAAACGGCTTAACGAGCTTTTTAGTTTTAACGGAGGATGAGAGATGCAGAGCAGACTTTTCTCAACAATTTTAGGAGTTTTCCTGGCGATAATGCTGGTGGCTGCTGTTTCGGCGGGTGAGGCAGCAAAAACGGCCAAAGCCGGTTATGCATATATCGGGGCCAAAAAATGTTCAATGTGTCACAAGAAAGACGGCATCAAGGAATCCTGGATGACCTCCAAGCATGCCACGGCCTGGGACGATCTTACTCCCGAACAACAGAAAGATGATGCTTTAAAGCCCTATTACACAACCGGCACCACGGCCAAGGGAGAATTATTGACCGGAGTTCAGTGCGAAGTTTGTCATGGCCCGGGCAGCGCTTATAAGAAAAAAACCATAATGAAAGATCACAAGGAGGCCATCGCCAATGGTCTGCTTGTTCCCGATGAGAAGGCCTGTCTGAAGTGCCATAATGAGAAGGCGCCAACCAAAGCTCTGGCCGCCTCGGCCAAAGATTTCAGCTACGAAAAGATGAAAGCCAAGGGCGTGCACAAGAAGGCAGTAAAAGCCGCACCCAAGAAATAGCAAACTTACTAATTACTCAAAAAGCCCGCCATAGGCGGGCTTTTTTTATGTCTGATTTGATAGCAAAAGATACGGGACGGGCGATGTCCTGATAGTAGCCCTCATCGTGCTGGTGATCCTTGTTCGGGTAATTGCTTGAACATGATGCTGCCAGAGGATAAGGCAATCAGTCTCTCCCCTGACAAATTATATATCTATTTTCCACAACGGCCTGTACACGCGCGGCCTATTGGTAACCGAATATTTCCGCATAGATTATCAGCAGAATCAGAGTCAAGCCAATCAACAGAGCCACCGTCCCGAAGATCTTGAGCGCTTTGACAACCACCGGCGGAAGTGGTTCGGCTAGATGTTTCTTCAGTTTGCGCGACTTGACCAGTTCATCATATTCCCGCGGACGATCAAGCTTAAGCTCTTCGACCGGCACTCGGCCGGTAAAGATCACCGTATCCATCGGGAATTTGTCGGGTCGGAAATGAGTATTGAAGAAGTGGACGGTGAAGATAAAAGCCGATGCCAGCAGGGCTTCATCGGAATGAATAATCGTGGCCACATTGATAAACCAGCCCGGCAGGAAACGGGTAAATAGTTCCGGGAACCAGAGCATCAAACCGGTCAGCCCGATGATTCCCACTCCCCAGAAGACGGCAAAGTAATCAAATTTTTCCCAATAGGTCCAACGGCCGTATTCGGGGCGCGGGCCGCGCCCGACGAACCATTTCAAAGTCCCAATCAATTCCTTTAGATCGGTTTTATTGGGAATCATCGAATTGGAGCCAAACAGCGTTTCTTTCCAGGTTTTTCTTTCCTTGATTTTGGTTCGCACCAAATCGATCAAGTGGATGCTGAAATAGGCAAAGGTGAGGACGGCACAAAAGCGGTGAATGAAACCGGCCATTTCGAATCCGCCCAGAATGCGGGCCAGCCAGTGGGCCCAGCCAAGATAGGAAAACTTGAGAATCATACCGGTAACGGCCAAACCGAGGAAGCTGATAATTACAGTGACATGCAGGATGCTGTGTAGACGCTTAAACCGCCGGTATTCCAAGTGTCCTTTATATTGGGTCCGCAGTTTGCGATGTTGGCGCATGGCTATAAATGATCGCGGCAGCCACATCAGGGTGTGCAGGCCGGCCACCAACAGGGTCCCGACCAACAGGATAGTCATGAACCAGAACGTATAAAAGAGGAAGGGATATTTGTCTCGATCATGGTGGGTGGCATGGGTCAGGTATCCGGCAAACTGCCGATGCGATCCGGGATGGCATTTGGCGCAAGTAGCGACGATATTTTGACGCGACAAGAGCGAGGCCGGTTCCTCGGTCGGCAGGATATCGTGTGAACCGTGGCAATCGTAGCATTTGGCCGCCTGCGTATAACCCAGCTTGGAAACTTTGCCGTGATAGGTGTCGAAATAGGTATCCATTACATCTTCATGACAACGACCGCACTGGTCCATTATTTCCAGCTTGAATCCTTCCGAGTCGGTACGGGCAATAGTGTGCGAATTGTGGCAATCCGCGCACTCAGGCAGTTTCTTGTCCGTATCGCTGACGGTCGGCGAATGAATGCTGGTAATAAATTTTTCATAAATACCACTGTGGCATTTACCGCAGGTCTCAGGAATATTATCACGATGGACGCTTGACTGCTCGTCGGCGGCTGGGAGCGCATGGTGGGCAGTATGGCAATCGGTACACATGGCCGTGACTATCAGCCCGCTTTCCAAAAGCCCCTTGCCATGAATACTCATGGTATAACTTTCGGCCATGCAGGAATCGCCTCGTTCCTCACGGCGCAGGGCCGCTGGACCACCCTCGACATGGCAACGTGCGCAAAGTTCGGGGACATGAGTCGGATAAGTGGGCGATTGGGGGTCGCGGTGACCGCGGATACCATGATCGCCGTGACAATCGGTACAGATCGGCGCCTGCGTATCGCCGCGGTCAGCCATTTGGCCGTGGGTGCTGGTGGAGAAAGTGGCCACAACCTCACTGTGGCAGATGGAGCAGTCCACTTTGCTCGGCACCGTGGAGCAGGGTCGGTTCAAATGAGGGCTGGCTCCGGTGTGACATTGAGAACAGGTATTCTGCCGGTGAATCGAACTATGCATCTCCAGCGAATCGACATAAAGCGAAATTTCCTCGCCATCCCTGACCATTTTCAAATCGGGCTGGGTATGACATTCAAGACATTCATAGTCAGCAACCTCACCGTAAAAGACGTTACGCACTTCGTGGGGTTCATGGCAATCAACGCAGACCGGGACTTTGTCCGGTTCTTTTTCCCACAATTCGCCATGGACAATTTTCTTATGTACCTGTTCAATCCGGCCGTGACAATTTTGGCAGGTATTGGCCACATTATCGCGGTGAATACTCGAGCGATCATCGGTATGAGGTAGAACGGAATGAGCCGTATGACAGTCAATGCAGACGGCGGTAACGGTCAGACCCTGTTGAAACAGCCCCACACCATGAATTGATTGCGAATAATGAGTCAGGATACTATCCTGAGGAATATCAAAGGTTTGGGTGACCGGCGTGCCTTCCTTATGACATCGCCCGCACATGAAGGGGATTTTGAACTTGGCTACGTCCGATTCGGGTGATGACTTGGGCATGACATAGTGGGCGCTATGACAATCCCAGCAACGCGGGGCAAGTGTTGTACCCTCAGCCACGGCCCGGCCATGGAGGCTTTCTCCATACAGATCAGCAACATCATCATGGCACATACTGCAATCGACTTCTTCCAGTTCCTCCTCATGCGGGAAATCTTCAAAGCCGTCGAGATCGGCATGGCAGCCGATACAATCAAGATCGACATGGATGGATGCGCTGAATTTTCCGCCGTCAACAAACAGGGGCACTTCCCGACCGTCCCGCTCAGTCGTTAGGTCTTGATCTTCATGGCACATCAGGCAATCGTCCACGGTTTGGGCCGAGACCCCCGGTACCCAAATAATCAGCAGGCTCAAAAAACACAATACTGTCATTAGTATTGGCTTTAACGTCAGGCGCTGTTTCCCCCGCGGCCGGGAGCGGCCGTCCATCCTTGGATATGACATACGCTCATTGCTTTTTTTATATTCGTTCATCGACAGTCAATCCCGAGACTAATAGCCCGATTCCGAATCGTGACATTCAGTGCATTTCATTTCCTTCCAGGCTTCGTCGATATCTTCCGGGTGCTGGAAGTCAAGTCCGCTCAGACTGCTTTCGAGGTCGTCCAGATTTTCTGATGGTCCCTGGGCGACAATCAGATGACAGGTCGAACAATCTGTTGAGATGGTATTGCCCTCGGCGTCACTCATGACTCCGTCATGGCAGCGAAAACAACCATCATTGACAAAGTGGCTCAGGTTGTTTTCCCGAACACGATAATCGGTGTTCATCTCCGGGAAAAAGTTTTCATCATAGATGGCCGTCAGTGTCTGGGTGGCCTCGTCGATTTGCGCTTTATGGGAGACGGCTGTTTCGGGATAATCCTCCCCATAATAAATATGCAGACCGCTGCCAATGGCCTCATGAGCGATCTCGCGATCGGCGTATTCGGCGTTTAGCAGATCAAGGCCGGCCTGCCGGATGTATGGCAGATCGGGAGAGATGCGTCTGGCGGAAAGGGCCAGGTTAATGGCCGTAGCCGGGGGTGTAAACAGATGGCTTGGGCGGTTGTGGCAATCCATGCAGTCAAACTTGCGAATCTCCAGTTCCGGATCTTCAAAATCGGGCTGTTCAAGATCAGAATTGGTGTAGATGATGGTATCTCCGGAAGCAGTGATCTGGCGCACCCACGGTATATACTGACGTTTTTCGTCAGTGGCAACATATTCGACACGGTTTTCGCCCAACATATGCCAATGGATTCCCTCAAGCTTGCCGGTACGCGGATTTCCACCACCGATTTTGACCAGCAGGTTGATCGTCCATGGGCTGTTCTCTTCATCGGTCCGGTAATAGGTATGGGCAACCATCTTCTCCCCGTAAAACTGGCGAGGCCAGTGACAACTTTCACAGGTCTCCTGAGCCGGGCGGAGGTTGTGGACGGGAGTTTCGATCGGTCGGGAGAAGCTGTTTAAAGAGGTGGCGAACAATTGTCTTACACCGTCAAATTTGGCTTTGACCCAAAATGACGCCCCCGGACCAATATGGCATTCTACGCAAGGGACGCGGGCATGGGGGGAATTATGATAGGTTACGCTTTGCGGCTCCATCACCACATGACAGGTTTCACCGCAAAATGTCACCGAATCGGTAGCTTCATACGCCTTGGTCCCGCTGTAAATGACAATCACGACCAGTGCTGCGGTCAACCCCAGAAATCGTCGGAGGTTTTTCATGTAACCAGAGTCGCTCGGATCGATGGAGAGATTGAAGCGTACTTCCTCTCCCCGTTTGCGGGCCGCCCTTATCTGAAGCCAGATAGAAATCAGGAAAAGGCCGAAGCCGACAGTGATGATAAATGGCGCGATGACGAATGTGACCAGAGAGCGGTAAGGGTTTTCTCCACCTCCAGTGAATTCGATCATTAATAAAACGACAAAGAGGGCACCTCCGGCCAGGAACAAAGCGCCGCCGACGGCGGCTAAAGGATGTCTGAAAAGAGTACGTCTGATTACCGATCTATGCATTTTTTTTCTCATCTCCCCAAATTAGCCGAGAATTATTCTTATTTCCCGGATATGGATAACATTAAGAATGGGTTTATTTTGTCCATTTAGCTAAAATAAACCATCGCTCAATTCGGCTCAAGATAATGATTTTCGTACATCAGACAAGTGAAATTCATCACAAATAATACAGAGGAGATCTAATGCTGAATAATCAATGTAATGTGTTGACAATCAAGGATTAAGTCTTTGCCTGACCACAACTCAGGATCTTTTCTCGATCGATTTTAGTTTGAAATACAAAGCAATAGCCAAGATTGTTATTATAAGAGAGGCCACACCTAATCCTTTGCGGCGAAAATAATAATCATCCACTTTAGCAATCGCGGCCTGGTAAACCAATTCCGATTTTTCCATGCCGGGATTAGTAACGTTCAAGACCTTTTCAGAATCAAAAGCATGGACGGCAGTATTGGCCTTGATAATCGCCTGTTTAACCTCCTTAAGCATAAATTGCAGATCGGTGGTCATCATGCCTTTTAAATCGGCCTCGGTAATTTTGGCGTCGGCTTGCTCATAGGCCAAATTCAGATCAACGAGGGCGCCGTGAATCTTATCGGCGACTTCCAATCCGGCGGTGCCGTCGTCGACCGAATGGCAATTCATACACAGGGCTGAATCCGAAGTGCCGACCCAATCCAAGCTTGGTTTTTCAACGAGGTGATTGGAATGACAACTCTCGCATTCCGGGTAACCGCGGTCATCAAAGGCGTTCTTATGAGGTGATTGAGAAAACTCATCGGCAATTAGGGCATGGCATAAACCGCAAACCGCTGAAATGGAAGTTATCCCCGGCGGTGTGGCCCCGTGATTGCCGTGACAATCATTACAGGCCGGAGCGCCCAGGTCTTTATTTATCAGAAGAGCCTTTCCGTGGACAGAATTGGTATAATCATCAAACTGATTTACCGGAATTCCATATTCGGCCATATATTCATGATCCGAGTGGCATTTGGCGCATGTAGTCGGCAAATTGAGAGGGTATGCATTGGATGCCGGAATCTGGGGGCTTTCGATACTATGAGCCGAATGGCAGGAAATGCAACTGGCTGCTTTTTCGTCGCCTTCCTGAAGCAGTTTTCTTCCATGAGTAGATGTTTTGTATTTATCGAGTTGATCGGTCGGAAGGGCCGGATTGTATTTTATCATATAAGCCGGATCACTATGGCAGGATGCGCAAAACTTTGGTATTTCTTTCGGTTCCGGTACGCCCCGATAATTTTTGGACTCACGAACCTCGTCCATATCATCCAACTTAGGATCGCCACCGTGGCAATCAGAACATCCCAGTCCGGCGCGGTGATGAATGTCGGATTCAAATAATGAGGACGGCGATTCGGGTCCCTCTTCCCACTCGGTATGGCAGTCTATGCAATTATCGCCCATCACAGGTCCAGGTATCAGTAGTAATACCAGACATAACCACAGAAGACTTGGAACGATGTTTTGTTTCATAACTTCTTCACCTATTCCAGGATGTAACCGAGGATTGTCATCACAACAATGAAAGCCAGGACAAACCAGCCCAACATAAGAGTGAATTTTTTCCATTTGCCATTGGCCTTTTTCCCGCCAAAAAAGGGCGCCACCAGCCACAACAGGCCGCCCAGGCTCATAACAATTATCCCAAAAAGTTCACCTTCCATAAGCAATATATGGGGCGGCAGTAATTTGAGCGCCTGGAAGGCAAACATAAAGTACCACTCCGGGCGAATGACCACCGGAGGTGGCGCGAACGGATCAGCTTTCTGGCCGAGGGGCCAGTGAATCGGCCCAATCCCATCCGGGAAAAATACCGCCAAAACGGCGAGGATGTTGAGCATCACCAACCAGATTAGCAGTTCGCGCATCAGGAAGTTGGGGAAAAAGGGCATATATTTTTTTGAGGTTTCCGGCTTTTCTTCCCATCCCATCGGTTCCGACATTCCTTGACGCTGGATGAAGAAAAGATGCAACGCCAAGAGGACGGTAGTTATGCCCGGTAAGACAGCGACATGGAAACCAAAAAAGCGACCAATCGTCGCCCCGGTGACATTTTCGCCGCCACGCATAACTGTCAGCAAGTAATCTCCAACAATTGGAATGGCTCCGGCCATACCGGTGCCCACCCGTGTGGCAAAAAACGAGAGCTCATTCCAGGGCAGCAAGTATCCAGAAAATCCAAAGGCCATTGCCAACCCGAGCAAGGCCACACCCGATATCCAGGTCATTTCGCGGGGCTTACGGTGACCAAAGGCGAAATAGACCGAGAACATATGGATGAATGCGGACAGGATCATCAGGTTCGCCGACCATGAATGCAAAGCTCTTATCAGCCAGCCAAAAGAGACCTCGGAGATGATGAATTTAACCGACTCATAGGCGGAATCGGCACCGGGACGGTAATACAGCAAGAGAAGTATTCCGGTTATTACCTGAACGATAAAGAAGAAAAGAGTAATGCCACCGAAGAAATACCAGATCGACCCGGAGTGCTGAGGTACCGTTTTGTGTGACATATAGTCCACAAGGGTTTTGATATGCAACCGCTGATCAATCCAGAAGAATCCTTTGCCCCAGATCGAATTTGTTTTGTCGGGCTGCTCCTGCATATTAGGTCATCTTTGAGACAAAAATGTCATCGGTCGATTCATCAATATGAACATCGTACTGCTCCAGCGGCCTGGGCGGAGGCCCGGCGATATTCCGGCCTTCAAGGTCATAATGACCGTTATGGCAGGCACACCAGATTACTCCCATATCGTCGCGATACTGGACGGTACAGTCGAGATGGGTACACAAGGCCGAAAAGGCTTTAACTTCCTTATTCGGAGTTACTACCAATATCCCCAATTCTCGGCCGAATTTAAAAATGCGATAAGCCTCTTTTGCCTGGGACAGGTCAGCCAGTTTAAACGGCAATTTCAGTTGAGAAATATTGGCCTCGGCCGAGGCGGGAGGAATGACATATTTGTAAATCGGATAGAGGACAGAAGCCATCAGGGCGGTAACGCCTCCTTTGAAAAGCCAGCCCAAAAAACTGCGTTTGCCATGATCGACTTCATTCATCGGCACCTCTTAAGGATAATCCGCCCTTTGAGTATCCGGCATATAAAAACTATTGGGAAATGTGTATCTATTATAGGTGTATTTTGTCTATATAGCAAGAATATATCAGGGATATTTCAACAATTCGAAAATCAGCCAGAAAGCCCAAGTGAGCCTTGCCTGTCCGCAACCAGACGGAAGAGTCAAAATTGATTTGAAGCTATAGGCCTTTCCTGTCCAAGATGCTTTTCCGCATAATCCGGTCAGGGAATGGCCCTAAGTACCGTTTATTCTTTCGCCTCGGGCGGATCTTCGGGATGCTCGTGCCGGTACATTTCCTCAGGCATCTTGCCTGTGTACCAGGCCGGATTCATCGGGTACACCTGCGGGCTGAAGACAGTGGAATAGGCATGCCAGACTATAACAGCCAGGGCTGCCAGCCAGGCTTCATAATAATGTACCACCAGCATGACATCGAGGAATCCTTTGGGGAACCATATCACGGCGACATTATCAAACCAGAGGAAAAAGCCAGTGATGACCATGATGGCTGATCCCCAGACCAGCGCCCAGTATTCCATCTTTTCGACATAACTGAACCGGGCGAATTGAGGCCGCTCTTTTCTCACGCCCAGATTATATAGCAACATTTGGAAAAACTGGCTGATATCTTTTTTAATGGGGAAAATATCTCTTAAAAAGCCGTGTCCTCGATTGGTGGTCAGATAAAAGAGGTGCCAGACAATGGTCATGACAAATAAGACCGCCGAGACGCGGTGGATAATACCGCGAACGGGAAAGCCGCCCTCCCATCCGAACAGCCATTGTACCCAGAAGGCGTCGGAAAAGCGCAGGGAAAAGCCGGTAACAGCCAGTGTAATAAAAGTGCCCATCAGGAAGAAATGCTGCCAGACCTCGTTGTGGGTCATGCGCTGTCTTTGTTTCTTTAGATTGACCAGAAGGATTTGCCGCCGCAGATCGATCAACCAGTGAATAATCATAGTGCCGATGACGACGACGATCAGGACTATATAAATGTTGGTGATGATACGAGCTATCGGCGTCCGGGAAGTACCGGGCGTGGCATGGATTGGAGTAGTGGCCATGACGTTCGAAATGCCAGGATGACAGTTGCCGCAGGTTTTCTGTAAATTGTCGATATGGATCGACGAGGTCGGGTCGGTATGACTCAGAACCCGATGAGCGCCGTGGCAGGAAGCGCAGTTGGCCACAGTGATGTCGCCGGCCTTGCTTTTGAGACCGTGGTAACTGTCCACCCAGGTTTTTAATCTTTCGGTCGGGCTGCCGTATTTTTCGTTGAGAAAGGCCGATTCATGGCAGGGAGCACAGGTGGCTTCGGCCACCCGAGTCGGACTGACTTGGGAAAGTGGGTTGCTGGGCGAGATAATTCCATGCTCGCCGTGACAGTTGGTGCAAACAGGCGAATCGGTTTCTCCGCGGGCCACCATCTGGCCGTGAACGCCTTCCCAGAAATCCATTTCGATATTTTTATGACACTTACCGCAGGTTTGCGGAATATTGAAATGATTGATTGATGATTCCGGATGGCCCGGCCCAAGGATTTTATGGGCGGTTCCTCCGGTCGAATGACAATCGTTGCAAGTGGCCGCCAAATAAACGCCTCCCAGTGAGGCCTGGCCGTGCACGCTGCTCTTGTACAACTGAATGGTTTTGCTATGCAGGAGTTTGTGTTTGGTGGTCAGATCAATATCCTCGTGACACCGGCCGCAGGTTTCCGGTAGATGAAGTGGATTGACGCGTGACTCTTTGCGATCAGAGGGCAGGATATCATGTTTGCCATGGCAGTCGGCGCAACAGGGTATGTCTTTGCATTCTTCCAGTTTGAATCGCCCGTGCCACTGATAAACTTCGGCTTCCGTCTCGTGACAATCGCCACACAGCGGTTTGGCCAGGCTGTCAGCATGAGGAAGTTCTTCAATAGCCGTATGGCAGTCGGTACAGTCCAGGTCGGCATGGATAGATAAAGTCAGGGCGCTGTCATAGGTGTGGGCAGCTTCACCCATTGTGGTTTCATGACAGTCAAGACAATCGGCGTTATCCACCTGTCCATGTACGGACGAAAATAGAATAACGACGAAAATCAAAGGGAGAGTTGCAAAGAAGCGATTCATGTTTGTTCCATTCAGACCGTCGGGGTATCCCCCCGACGGTCTGCCTTAATTACAAACCGATTGATCGATTAGAAGTCGATCCGCACGCCGGAGCGAATCAGGAAAAACGATCCCGATTCCGCGCCGTACACGTATCCGGTTTTATCCTCCAGGTCGGCATAATCGATACCAGCAGTAAGGCCGACACTGGGAGTTAGTTTGTATTCCGCATTCAGACCCAACTGGATCATTTTGAAGTCAATGTCGGAATAGGTGTGCAGTTCATCGAAAGTGAAGTCCTGATGGCTCAAGGTGTCACCCAGTTGGGCGCGCACATCAGGCATTATCACATTCCCCATAGCCCCTTCGGACTTGTTGAAAGTAAAACTTCCGATCAGGCTCAGTTTGGGTGTAGGCATAAACGAGGTAGCCAGGTAGAGATTATGAGCTTTGGACTCATAGTCGGTCATGGTATAAGCGGAGCCATAATGTTTGCTAAGAGCAATGCTGTCAGTCGGTGAGACACTCACGGTGTCTGTAAACAAGTGGCCCGCTCAGCCATCGAATAGGGCTACTGTGACCGGCCCTCGTGATTTGTAATACTGATACGAGTAACCGGCAGTCAGGGAGATTCGAGGATCGGGAGTCAAGGTCAGGTTGAGGTTGGGCTGATAAGACATATGTTCGACGTCGAGTGAATCGAGATCGCCATTTTTGTCGAAAGAGCCCTTGATACCAAACATGACATTGGCGTTGCGGCCGGCACGCACGGTCGATTTGATATCGAATTCGTGGCGATCGGTCGGCAAAGCAGATATATCCTGATAACGCAGATCCTCACGCTCATAGTAGAAGATGAACGCAAAACCGGGTAGATCACGAGTCAGAATATCGCGGCCCCGCGCTTCAAACAGACCACGGCCCGAAGTAAACGGATCGGATATTTTTTCAAAGCGGTATGTGGCTTGAACCGAATATCTCATTCCTTCCCGAAATTTGACCTTGAGCTGACCGAAGATTTTCTTGGTCGTGTAATCGGCCTCCTGCTCGGGATAATCGTAGCGCAGAACATAATCATAACCGGCCTTAACCGCGAAAGTAATCTTTTTGTTATAGCGGTTGATGATTTCACCCGAGCCTTTGATCGTTTTCCGGTCAAGGATAGAATAGCGAGTAGAGTCAAAATTCGCTGTCACACCCGGTCGGCCTTCGCGAAAAACAGGCAGGTCAATGGTTACGTTGTCGTTCTTAATCCGATTACCGTAGAATTTGGCGATAAGGCGGGTTTTTTTGTTGAAGGTGGTAGTATAGTTGAGATTACCGCCGTAGGCTTTACTCTCCAGTTGGATACCGGTATAGTTATCGTTTTTGTTCTTGGTCGTGTTGTAGAAAAACGCCCCGGCGAATCTTCCCCGGCCCAGATCGCCTTTGATTTTCATCTTGTGCGATAGCTTCTCAGTTTCCGGCAGAACGCTCACCGGCATTGATTCACCGTCGAAGATCAAGCGGGAACTGAATTCAGCCGCCGCAGTACCCTTAGTTGGATGCAAGGCATTATCATAGGCGGCGTATTGATCCGACGTGTGGCTTTTGAATTTCCGATACCCGAAAGTATAGCCAACGTCATATTTATTGACTTCGGCTTCAATCCCGGCCGACAACTGATTGGTGCGTCTGTCCACGGGCATGGTTTCGGAGGTCAGGTGACAACTGAAGCAATGGGAATTGGCAATGCTTTGCTTCTCCCCTTCTTCGCGGATGAAACGATGAGCAACCAGCATACGAACATTGTT
>JAAEQF010000583.1 GCA_024231695.1 FCB group bacterium | reverse complement strand
GATGGCTGCAGCCAATCCAAACTGGGGTGCGCCCAGGATTCATGGGGAATTGCTCAGGCTGGGGTTCGAGGTTTCCGAACGAACCGTATCGAACCTGATGCCCCGGTGTCCGCCGAATTCAAAGCCGTCTCAGACCTGGCGGACTTTCCTGAAAAACCATGCGAACAAGTGTTCGATTGACTTTTTCACTGTTCCGACAATCACCTTTAATATTCTGTTCGTCCTGGTGATCCTCAGCCACAGCCGCCGCAAAGTCGTACATTTCAATATAACCTCAAATCCGACGGCCGAGTGGACAACCCAACAGATCGTGGAAGCCTTCCCCTGGGATACGGCACCGAAGTATCTGATGCGGGATCGGGATTCGATCTATGGCGTTTTCTTCCGCAATCGAGTGAAAAACATGGGCATCAAAGAAGTGATCTCGGCCCCGCGCAGCCCTTGGCAAAATCCGTTTGTTGAACGGGTGATCGGCTCGATCAGGCGAGAATGTACAAACCATGTCATCGTATTGAACCAAGGACATCTGAAAGACATTCTTTGCGCGTATTTCCAATATTATCATAATGACAGAACGCATTTGAGCTATTGTCCCAGCAGGCCGTTGGATCTCAAATCAATCAATAATTACAATACATTATCACTTAACAACATTGTT
>JAAEQF010000582.1 GCA_024231695.1 FCB group bacterium | reverse complement strand
TGCCTTTTATACCTGCCTGCTGATTCCATTTATAGTGGAATACATGGGTTGCCGAAATATCCTTTTGGCGACTTCGTTTTATTTTTCAATCCCATTTTACCTGGCCGGAATGTGGTTGTATATAAAATCAAACGAGTCAAATGTGCGCACCATCGGTTCAGCGATTCTATGGGGCCTTGCCTTTTTGATTTCGCCAGTGTACCTGTTTCTAATTGGGCTTACATTTTTATATACAATACTAATAAAAAAACAATATCGACGTTTTGCTTTAATGGTAATTGCTTTTCTGATAACATTAACGCCGTTCATGATTCAAGCCTTTTATATTTATACTAATAACCTTGGAGGAGCTTCGACTTTTGCTATCTGGCGAGGATTACCGGGAGCAGACTGGATTGGCGATATACTGACCGAGTTTTTGTCACCTGTTTACCGAGACTTGTTAAGTATTCCGGTAGCCATTCATCTTGTTATTTTAATGGTTTTCGGTATCTCGCTTGGAAAGAGAAAAAATCTTTATTGGTTCATACCGCTGTCGGCGATTGCCTATCTACTTACCTTCTATCATTTCAGTGGACAGTATGCCATCCGTATTCATTTGTTTTTATCTCTTTTTATGGTAGCGTCGACTGTAAGCTTTTTACGGAGTCTGAAAGGAAAAAGATATATCTATACAATTCCCTTAACAGTCGTAGTACTATTTTCCATTTATAGCCATTACAATGCCGTTCTGCCGAGATTCACACGCGAGAGTACAAAATATCCCGGTTATAAAAAATCGGGCCAACTATTATGGCAGAATCTTGATATTCATCTTGAAGACAACTCATATATATTTTGTGAAAAGCATGCTTATCGGGATTTTGTTATGCCTTATAAGGCGGTGCACTCGCTTGGCGCTTATAAGACAATGGAATATTTTCAGCTCAATCCGCAGATAGCCAGTCAACTGGAAAATGACTATAACCGGGCCATGGCTGCCGATGACATTGTAGTAATTGAAGAGATTGCCGCCCGCTATGATATCAACACCGCCGTGGTCAGCGGCGATGATTTTAAATTTCCCCTTTTTATAACGATATCAGAAAACTGGAAGGCTGTTTATCAGGACAAGTACTTCGTCATCTTCAAAAAGCCGGGCTGATAGTATCAGCCTGTGATAAACTCCGATCATGCGATTGATAAAAAGCGATTGCATGATTTTCGCAAAAGGTTATATTGAAAGTGAGGTAGGTTTGCTTTTATCTCACGCCGCCATCACGCGCCGTTTGCTATTACCTGACTTTCTCCCCAAGCGCGTCAACGGCCCTCACCCAGAAGCACCGCTCGACCGCCACATGTTTAGGAGGGAAGATAATGTTAAAAACTCATTATTATATCATCGGCCTGCTCCTGTGCCTGATAACGGCCACACCGGCAACTGCTGAAGACCCGCATCCGTCCCCGGTCGCTGATACCTGTCTGGGACAAAGTCCCGGTGATGCCAACAGCGACGGGACGGTCGATATCGCGGATTCCCGTTATCTGATCAGTTATCTTTGCCAGAGCATGCCGGCTCCCGATCCATTGTCCAATGGCGACGCCAACGGCGATTGCCTTATCGATTCGCTGGATGTGGCCTACATCGTCTCATTCATATTCCAGGGCGGCCCGGCTCCGGTGGAATGCACCTGTATTGAACCGGTAGTCGGCGACTGCTGGTCCGATTCGTGTGATTTCCAGTATCCCGGTGATGCCAACAGTGACGGCTTCATCGATATTTCTGATTCCAAATATCTGACCAACTATCTCTGTCTCGAAGGCCCGGCTCCCAATCCATTACCCAACGGCGACGCCAACGGTGACTGCATCATCGATTCATCGGATGTCGATTATATGATCGAGTACATTTTCCAGGGCGGACCGGCTCCCGTTGACTGCACCTGCCTATTGCCGGCCAAAGGCGACTGCTGGGGTGATACCTGTACCTATCAATACCCCGGCGACGCCAACGGCAATTATGTGATAGAGATTGCCGATGCCGTTTATATTGAGCAGTATCATTGTTTTGACGGTCCGCCTCCGAATGTCCCGGCCAACGGCGATCCCAACGGCGATTGTATCATCGACACCGATGATGTCGATTATTTAATCGATCACCTTATTCACGGCGGTCCGGCTCCCGTTGACTGCACCTGCCTTAATCCGGAAAAGGGCGACTGCGTCATCGATTCCTGCACCGGTCAATTCCCCGGTGATGCCAACGGCGACGGTTTCATCGATATCGCCGATGCCAGATACTTGGTCAATTTTATCTGTCTGGGCGGTGAGCCGCCCGAGCCTATGGCCAACGGCGATCCCAACGGCGATTGTCTTATCGATTCACTCGATGTCGATCATATTATCGGATACATTTTCCAGGGCGGCGAAACTCCGGTGAACTGCACTTGCGAAGAGCCGGTAGTCGGTGAATGCTGGGTCGATACCTGTAAGGTTCAATACCCGGCCGATGCCAACGGCAGCGGCGAGATTGACGTTGCTGATGCGGTCTATCTGGGACAGTACTTGTGTTTCGACGGCCCGGCACCCAATCCACTGGCTAATGGCGATCCCAACGGTGACTGCGTTATCGATTCACTCGATCTCGAATATATAATCAGCTACATCTTCAAAGGCGGACCGGCCCCGGTTGACTGCACCTGTCTTTTCCCGGTTAAGGGTCCCTGCCCGCAGTACAATTGCGGCGGACGCATGGCCGGTGAAGCAAATGGCGACGAAGCGTTCAATGTTGGCGATGCCGTTTATTTGGTGGGCTATATATTCAAGGGCGGCCCCTATCCTTACCCTTATAGTCTATACAGCGGCGACGCCAACTGCGATTGCCAGGTCAATATCGGAGATGTCGTCTGGGCCATTAATTACGTTTTCAAAAGCGGACCGCCACCTTGCAGTTGCGAGGAATGGCTGGGAAATTGCGGCCCACCTTTAAGATAGCCAAAATTAGGAATTAATGAATCTGATCGCCCGCCGGTTTTTAAACCGGCGGACGTTTTTTATTAACCCAGGGTTGCATCGGACAATTCAGATGATTATGTTTTATGATTCGGTTTATTCATGCGGAGGGGTATCATGCGCAAAGATCAGGACGCTTACGGGCGCGAGATTTACGATTACTGGCAGGGCGACCGGATCGCCCGCGAAATCGTTGAACGCAAGGACGGTTTTATTTCACTCAGCAGCGGCCCGGCCGAATATTTCACCGAATATAAAACCTGGCTGCCGCAAACCCGCCGGGCTGTCCGCTTTGCCCGCGGCCGGGTGCTCGATATCGGCTGCGGCGCCGGAAGGCATCTTCTGTACCTGAAACAAAAAGGACATGATGTCGTCGGTATCGACAATTCCCCGCTGGCGATCAAAACCTGCAAAGAGCGCGGGCTGAAAAACGTCCACGTCCGTGCGGTGACACAGATCGGGCCCGATCTCGGGCAATTCGACACCATTACCATGTTTTGTAACAACATCGGTTTGTTGGGATCGTTCAAACGTGGCCGGTGGTTGTTGAAAAAAATGCATAAGCTGACTTCTGCCAATGGGCTCATAATCGGTGAAAGCCTCGATCCCTACGGTACCGATTTGAAAGAACATCTGGAATATCAGCGCTTCAATAGAAAGCGAGGCCGGATGTCCGGGCAATTGCGCTTGCGGGTCAGGTACAAGAAATATATATCGGAGTGGTTCGATTATTTAATCCTGTCTCAAAAAGAGTTGACCGAAATACTCAAAGGCACCGGCTGGCATATTTCACGCACTTTCGGCCCTCCCGGAAGCTATTATTCTTGCGTGATGGAAAAGGATAAGTAATGACGGTGATATCAAAAAGTCGAGATGCGTTCGGACAGATGATGATTGATTACCTCAATGGCCATGCATTGAATTTGATTATCGAGCGCGATGACGGCTTTGTTGCTCCCGGAGGTCATGAGGATATCTATTTCGCCGAATTCAAGGATTGGCCGGCTCGTCAAAGAAAAGCGGTCCGTTTTGCGCGCGGCAGAGTTCTCGATATCGGCTGCGGCGCCGGAAGATGTCTTCTATATTTGCAGCGCAAAGGTCTTCAGGTCGTTGGTATCGATAATTCGCCGCTGGCGGTGAAGGCCTGTAAGATGCAAGGCGCGCATCATGTGATGGCTAAGTCTTTTACCGAAATTAAAAAATCGATGGGGATATTTGACAGTATCGTTCTCTTTGGCAACAATTTTGCCCTGTTCGGAAATATCAAACGAGCCAAATGGATGCTTAAGAAATTATACGGAATCACTCCCGCCAATGGCCGGATAATTGCCGAAGCCTGCGATCCGTACAAAACGACAATCAAAGAGCATCTGGAGTATCATAAGCGCAATAGGAAAAGAGGATTGCCTTCTGGCCTGGTAAAAGTCAGGGTCAGATATAAAAAACTGATCTCACCCTGGTTCGATCTGTTGCTGGTTTCGGAAAAAGAAATGAAAAAAATTCTCGAAGGTACCGGTTGGCAAATCACAAAAACATTTCAAGCCAAGAATGATATGTTTTACGCCGTCGTTCTGGAAAAGAAACAGGTAAACTCAAAATGATGATTATAACCATGCATCCAATCGGATATATTCACACGCCCTATACCGATCCCAAAGGCGCGCCGATACAGCCCCGTTACGGTGACAAAGTTTCGGGCACGGTGGAAATCCTGCCGGAATACGCCGAAGGTCTTTCTGATCTGGATGGCTTTTCGCATATCTATCTTCTCTTCCACCTGCATTTGTCCTCTGAGTATAAACTGAAAGTTACTCCTTTTCTGGATGACCAACTGCGCGGTGTTTTCGCTACCCGAGCTCCACGCCGTCCCAATCCGATCGGCCTGTCGTTGGTTCGCCTGATTAAAATCGAAAGTAATATTCTTCATATCGAAAATCCGGATATGGTTGACGGCACGCCCCTTTTAGATATCAAGCCGTATGTTTCCGCCTTCGAGGATATCGGCGACCATCGCATCGGCTGGCTGACCGGCAAGGCCGGAAAGGCCGGAAAGCGAAAGGCCGATGATCGCTTTGATCGTTGATACAATGCGAGCAAAAATCAAAATCGTATATATTGTATAATGGCTTGACATTTTCAGAAAATCTAATTAATTGAAAAATCTGTAGGGAAAAGACCGAGCGAACGAAATATCGCTTGTTTTTTTTGAAAATGTTTGTTATTATTTTCACAAGCGCAACCAGGCGCAACAAATAATATACGTTGACCCACAACAAGTTGGGTGACAACCCAAGGAGTGAGCTATGGCAGAGATTAGACCTGTCGAAGACCAGATCACTGCCGATCTTCTGGTTGTTGGCGGAGGAACCGCCGGCATGACCAGCGCAATTGAGGCGGCTGAGACCGGAAAGACAGTAATTCTTCTCGAAAAACAACCTTCGCTGGGAGGTCGGGTAACAACCTCATACCAGTATTTCCCCAAATTATGCCCCCCCACCTGCGGCATCGAAATCAACCTGAAGCGGATCAGAAGCAATCCGAATATCCGTATTCTTACTCTGGCCGAAGTCGAATCGGCATCGGGGAAACCGGGCAATCTGGAAGTGAAAATCAAGCTCAACCCTCGCTTCGTAAACGAGAAATGCACTTGTTGCGGCGAATGCGAGCCGGTTTGTGAAATCGAGCGGGACAATGATTTTAATTATGGGTTGGACAAGACCAAAGCCATTTACTTGCCCAGTCTTCTGGCTTATCCGCCGCGTTATGTCATTGATCCGGCTTATGTCGGTGACGAAAAGATGAAAAAGGTCGTCGAGGCCTGCCCTTATGACGCTATCGAGCTGGAGATGCCGGTCAAAACGGTATCGGCCAAGGTAAGCGGCATTGTCTGGGCCACCGGCTGGCGGCCCTACGAAGCAGCCAAAATCGACAATCTCGGTTTTGGACGGATCAAAAACGTCATTACTAACGTGATTATCGAGAGGCTGGCCTCCCCCGGCGGTCCGACCGCCGGCAAAATCATCCGTCCCTCCGATCAAAAAGAGATCGCCTCAATCGGTTTCGTCCAGTGTGCCGGTTCCCGCGATGAAAACCATCTTCCTTATTGTTCGGCCATCTGCTGTATGGCTTCGATGAAAGAAGCCACCTATATTCGGGAACAATATCCCGAGGCGGATATTCACCTCTTTTATATCGATGTCCGGTCACCGGGTCGCCTGGAAGATTTCTATGTCAAGATGCAGGCCGACGAGAAATTCCATTTCCATCGGGGTAAAGTGGCCAAAATCACCGAGAATGCCGAAAACGGCAACGTCATCCTTGAGGCCGAAAACACCCTGACCGGTGAAATCACCAAAACCGAGGTTGAAATGGCTGTCCTGGCCACCGGCATGGTACCCAATGCTGTGGACAATCCTCCGCCGCTGGACACCAAACTGGATGATTTCGGGTTTATCGCCCCCAACAACGATAATGGCATAGTCGGCGCCGGCGTTGCCGCGCGGCCGTACGATGTATCGGCCAGTAATCAGGATGCTACCGGTGCGACGCTTAGGGCCTTAAACTGCGGGTCAAGGAGGTAAGCCATGGATACAAAGATCGGAATCTTCATCTGCAATGGCTGTGATATTGCCAAATCGCTTGATATCGATAAATTGAAAGAAGTGGCTACCGAAGATGGAGCCGCACTGTGTAAGTCTCATGACGCGCTTTGCAGTGTCGAGGGCGTCCAGTCGATCCGCGACGATGTTTCCGCGGAAGGACTTAATCGGGTTTCCGTAGCCGCCTGTACGCCGCGGATGTTCCCGGAATTATTTGAGTTCGGCGACACCGTTCTGGCCGACCGAGCCAATATGCGCGAACAGGTCGTCTGGTGTCATACACCCAACGATGAAGACACCCAGATGCTGGCCGAAGATCAGATACGGATGAGCATTGCCCGGCTGAAAGTGGCCGAAGTGCCGGAACCGTACATTGAAGAGACCAGCAAGGAAATCATGGTGGTCGGCGGCGGTATCACCGGTATGACCGCGGCCAAAGCCTCGGCCGATGCCGGTTACAAAGTTCACTTGATCGAAAAAGAGGACAAACTGGGCGGCTGGGCGACTAAGTTCCGCAAAGTTTTCCCGAAAAACCCGCCGTATCAATCACTTGAGGACTCAGGTCATCTTGATCTGGCGGCTGAGGTTGAGAAAGACGACAACATCACTGTCCACCTGTCCACGACTATTGCCGAAACCAAAGGCCAGCCCGGCAAATTCGAAGTCAGTCTGGAAAACGGCAACGGCGGCGGACAGCTTAATATCGGATCGATAATCCAGGCCACCGGCTGGAAACCGTATGAACCGGCCAAGCTCGATTATCTCGGGTATGGCTCCTCGCCCGATGTTATCACCAATATTGAGATGGAAGAAATGGCCTCGGCGGGCGATATTAAACGCCCCTCCGACGGCAAACCGATTGAAAGCATTGCCTTTATACAATGTGCCGGATCGCGAGATCAGGACCACCTGCCCTATTGTTCGGCAGTCTGTTGCCGGGTGTCATTGAAACAGGCGATGT
>JAAEQF010000581.1 GCA_024231695.1 FCB group bacterium | reverse complement strand
CCTTAGATTTTGAAAAATCTGCCGATATATTGAGTACGGCCCTCATGATAAGACATCTTGATTTTGCATCAATCTCGGCCATTTTCGGAAAAGTTATGTATAAATCATTACTGTTCAACATATTGGCGCTTGTGGTTTTGGTCGGTTGCGGCCCCAAAAACCAGCCCCCGGAAGAGATCGGCGGAAATTCTGTAAAAGCCGGTCCTATCAATTCGCCCGATCCCGGCCGGTCACCCGATCCGAAGCCCAAATTCGGTCAGGAAATTCCACCGGAACCGACTCATCAGGAAGCGCCGGTATATCCGAATCAGGCTCGTGAATTGGGTATTACCGGCTGTGTTACCATCCATGCTTTTATCGACCTCAGCGGCCGGGTGAAAGAGGCCAGTACCTTGAATTGTGATCGACCCGGATTCGGTTTCGAAGAAGCGGCCCTAAAAGCTGCCTATAAATTTCGGTATAAACCGGCCATTCAAAACGGCACCGCAATCGGTGTCTGGATTTCCTATAAAGTCAATTTCAAGTTATATTAAGACTTCTACGCTCGCATCATATCTCCCCGACCCTTATATTGACAGTGGTTATTGATTGACCTACATTGTTTGCAGTAAAATCAAATATATCGATTAATAGGGGTGGCGGATATGGCAACGCTTAAGGATAAAACGGTTTTTATAACCGGAGCTTCGGCCGGAATCGGCCGGGCCTGTGCGGCGGCTTTTGCCCGCGAAGGAGCCCGGCTTTTGCTCTGCGCCCGGCGAATGGCCAAACTGGCAGAATTACAAACGGAATTGCAGGATAAATATGACGTCGATTGCCACCTTCTCGAACTCGATGTTTGCGTTCAAAAGGACGTGGAAAAAACGATCGAGAATCTTCCTCCCGATTGGCAATCGATAGATATTCTTATCAACAATGCCGGACTCAGCCGGGGACTGGCCAAATTTCACGAGGCCGACCTGACCGACTGGGAAGAGATGATCGACACCAATATCAAAGGTTTGCTGTATGTCAGCCGGGTTGTTGTGCCGGGAATGGTTGCGAGCAATGCCGGGCATATCGTCAATATCGGGTCGATTGCCGGGCACGAGGTCTATCCCGGTGGGAACGTCTATTGTGCCACCAAGCATGCTGTCGATGCCATCACAAAGGGTTTGCAGATTGATCTGGTGGATACTCCGGTGCGGGTCAGTGCCGTCGATCCGGGAATGGTTGAAACCGAATTTTCGCTGGTTCGTTTTCATGGCGACGCGGAGAAAGCAAAAACGGTTTATAAAGGTCTAACGCCGCTTCACGGTGAGGATATCGCCGAAGCGGTTATATTTTGCGTAACTCGTCCGGCTCATGTCAATATTCATCAACTGCGGATTATGCCGACCGCTCAGGCCGCGGCTGCGGTAGCTCATCGGAAAAGCTGAAGTCTTGCAGTGATGATTTTATTGATTGTTTTTCAGGTCAATGGGCCTATATTTGCGTAGATACTGACATAAGGCGCATCATGCAGGGAATTATACTGACAGGTGGGCAGGGGACGCGTCTTCGTCCTTTGACCGACACGACCAATAAGCATCTGCTGGACATCTGTGGCAAGCCTATGATCCACCATTCGCTTTCGATTCTGGCCTCGGCCGGCGTCAAAGATGTGACTTTGGTTTCCAATCCCCATCATCTGGATCGCTTTCGGGAAATCTTGCCCGATCGCTTTGGAGGGAAATTCGAGATCCTTCGTTTTGTACCTCAACAGGACAAACCGGGTATTGGCGGTTCGATTCAGATGGTGCCCAAAGATATCCGCCGCGGTCCGTTTATGCTGGTCTTGGGGGATAATCTTCTGGGTGGATCGACGCACGATTATCGAGACAGCTTTGAACAAAATCCCGATTCGGCCCTGACCCTTTTATCCAAAGTCAAATCGCCCAAAGCCTTCGGAGTCATGAAAATTGAAAATGGCCGGGCGGTGGAGATCGAGGAAAAACCGCAGAATTCCGATTCCCACTGGGCTATCACCGGTATATACTTTTTACCGTCCGACCTGTTTGAGATAGCCTCTCAAATCAAACCCTCGGCCCGCGGTGAATACGAAGTGACCGATATCCTCGCTATTTATCTTCAGCAAAATCGGCTGGAATACCAAAAGCTGGCCTGCTGGTGGGTCGATGCCGGAACGCATAAGTCGCTGGCTCAGGCCAAACGTCTGGTTAGCGGCGAGATCAACGGTTCGGATAAAGGCGGGTATTATGATTGAGGGCGTCAAAACCAAACTGTTGAAAACAATTGCCGATGAACGTGGCTGGTTATATGAAATCCTCAGAAACGACGACGACCTGTTTTCTTCTTTCGGTCAGGTCTATCTGTCGGCAGTGTATCCGGGTGTGGTCAAAGCCTGGCATATGCACCAAAAACAGACCGACAATTTTGCCGTGGTCGGCGGAATGATCAAACTGGTTCTGGCTGATCTGCGCGAGGACAGCCCGACCAGGGGCGAAGTGCAGGAGCTATATATCGGTGACGAGAACCGTCTGCTGGTACAAATCCCGCCGTTGGTTCATCATGGCGTCAAGGGGATCAGTGATATTCCGGCACTGGTGCTCAATTGCCCCGACCAGCCTTACGATCATGAAAATCCCGATGAGATCCGCCTGCCGTTTGACAGCGATCGGATAAATTATAACTGGGATGTCAGGCACGGCTGATGAAACTTCTGTTGACCGGAACGGCCGGATTCATCGGCTCCAGCCTGGTGGCTCATTTGCTGAGAGTCGATTCCGACCTTGAATTAATTTCACTCGACAGTCTTGATTATGCCGGTAACCGGATAAATCTGGATTCAATTCAAGGTGGAATCGAATCGGATCGCCACCGTTTCGTGCATGGTTCTATCTGTGACCGTGAACTTGTGAATGAAATCGTCGGCGAAGGCATCGATGGTATTATCAACTTGGCCGCGCACACGCATGTCGATCGAGCCTACTATCGGCCCGAGTCTTTTATCAGAAACAATGTCGAAGGCGTCTTAAATCTTTTGCGAGCTGCGGCTCAATATGGAGTACCGCGCTTTTTACAGGTCTCCACCGATGAGGTCTATGGCGCGGTTAAAGCGGATGCTCCCTGCGACGAAATGGCGCCACTCAGGCCCGGCAATTATTATTCGTCGTCAAAAGCCTCGGCCGATCTTTACATTTCAGCGGCCTCCAATTATGGTGAGGTCGATGCTGTGATCATTCGCGGTACTAATAATTTTGGACCTCGCCAGTTTCCGGAAAAGTTGATTCCGTTTTTTACCGGGCGGATTCTGACCGGACAAAACCTGCCCCTCTACGGCGACGGGAAACAAATGCGCGACTGGCTGTATGTCGAGGATTTCTGTCGGGCGATATGGTTGGTGTTTACCAAGGGTGCTCGCGGCGAAATTTATAATGCCGGAGCCGGCAATCATATGTCCAATTATGATTTGACCCGGCGGCTGATCGCTATCCTCGACGCCGATCCAGTTCTTATAAAATGCGTCGCCGACCGGCCGGGGCATGATTTCTGTTATGCCGTTGATTGGGGGAAAATCGAAAAACTGGGCTGGCGGCCCAAAGCTGATTTCGAAAATGCGCTGGCCGATACCGTCTGCTGGTATCGGGACAATCCGGAATGGTGCGAAACCATTTTAAAAGAATCAACCGATAGCGACAGCGACACCGGTTTTTTTGACCGGCATTACCGAGATCGTAATTAACGGGAAATTATCCATATCTGATGTTACTCCGTGATGCAAATTTTCTGGTGACCGGGAGCGGCGGACTTCTGGGCCGGCGGGTAGTCTCGGTTATGCAAAACGCCGGGGTGGAACAAGCCCGATTGTTTTGTCATTATCATCAACTGGACCCGCGCGATCTGTCACCCCGGACTATCGTCGGTGATCTGGGCGACCTTGATCATATAAAAGAATTCACCGAAAGAATCTCACCCGATATTGTCATCAATTGCGCCGCCATGGCCGATGTTGACTTGTGCCAACGAGAGCCGCAATTATCAGTGCAAACCAATGTCCGGGCCGTCGAGTTACTTTTGCAATCGTTTCCTCGCGCCGTTTTCGTACAGGTATCCACCGATTATGTTTTCCCCGACAGCCCGGTTCCGCCAAAACCGGATGTGCCCCCGGCACCGATGAATACCTATGGCGAGCACAAGCTGGAGGCGGAAAAGGCGGTCCTTGGCGCATCTGCTTCCAATCTGGTTATCCGCACCAACACCATGTTCGACGGCGGCGACAAACGCAGTTTTTTCCGGTTTGTTTACGAGGCTTTAAGGAAGGGCGAAGCCGTGCCCTGCCTGACCGACCAGTTTTCCAATCCGCTCTCAGCCGAAAGCGCAGCCGGGCTGATTTGTGACTTAATTGAGAGGAACGCCAGAGGGATATATCATATCGGCGGAGGCGATCATGTCAGCCGTTATGAATTGGCGGAGCGAATATCTCATTGCTTCTCTTTACCGCAAGAATTGATCCGGCCAATCGTTTCGGCCGACATTCCGCGCCCGGCGCCCCGGCCATTACGAGCCGGATTGGATTGCCGAGAAACGGAAAAGTTCCTCCAGCGGCCCCTGCCTCAATTGGATGAAGACCTGACCCGATTGCGGGCCGAAATGGAGTATTAAGCCGGTTGGTTTTTTTCATCACGACTCAGGAAACCGAAAATCTCTTTGGCCCGTTTGGGACCGACGCCCTCCACTTGGCGAAGATCGTCCACCTCGGCCGCAAACAGCCTGGCCAGAGAACCAAAGTGCTGCAACAGAGCCTCGGCCCGGGCCGGACTGACACTGGGTATAGACTCCACAATTCGCCGTCGAGGATCATCCGCAGTTGACACTTCGACCGGTTTTATCGCCTTTTCGCCCAATCCGTCCATCTTCATTTCCAGACCGGAGCTGACTTGGCCGGTGAGCATGAAAAGCATCTGGGCCGTTTCCACTTCATTGTTGGCAAACAGCACCGGGACACGATTGAGTACCGACATGAAGAGCAAGGCCGCGTGGGCCATAGTCAGGTCAAGGCGGGGATCATGCAAAGGATCCAAACCCTCGACGATGACCACCGGCGAGGCAAACTCACGCTTGAGCTCAATAATATCCCGATAGATCGACCGGTTGGAAATGGCCTGGATGAACTGTTCGCCGGTCATATATTTAACGCCGATATCGGTGGAGAGCACGAACTCGCCTCGTCGCAATGAAACATATTTAACTGTTGTCCCCAATTCGCTTAAAAACCGGGCTACCGGGTTATTCTTAAGACGCGAGGCGATGATGATTTTGAAATTTTCCATAGTTGTATCCGGCGTTTCATGTTTGACTTTGCTGTTCCGGTGCCTTTTACGAGGCAGGTTGAGTGATCTTTGAGCCCTTACTATCTGAAACAATCGCGGACAGCTTTGGTTCCTGTTTTTCCTAATTATGTTAAGCAAGTAACATAGTGTTGCGTAGATTCGCCTGAGGCAATACCGGGCTAGGTCAGGTCTTGCGCTCTTTTTTGCGGGCGGCGGGGAAGAGGACATTGTTAAGAATCAGCCGGTAACCGGGAGAACTCTTATACAAGTTGAGATCGGTCGGCGGATCATGAACAAAATGTTGATAGTCCTCCGGATCGTGTCCGGAAAAGAACGTAAAAGTCCCTCGTCCGAGATTACCGTGCAGGTAGCGAACTTCGTCGTATTCCAGCGGCTCACCGAGGACAATGATATATTTTTTGAGAAGCGATTTACGCAGGGCTGTGGTTTGCCCCATGAATCCGTTGATGATCCCGTTATGGCACTGCACCAGCATGGTCGGTACTGGATCGAGTTTAGCCGAAAACTGAAATAGATAGAACAGGTCATTTTCCATCGACATGAACTTTTCCATCCGGTCGCGGTCGGTGTCGATATCGGAATGTTTATACTGCAGGTCGAGCGAAACCTTGAAATCGGTAAAAGCCATCGTCTTGGAATAGTCCAGTTTGTCCTGACATCCGGGGTCGGGCGGATCGCCGTCGAGTACGGCCGGAACGACATCGACCCCCTCGGCCGCCAATGCGATATCCAACGTTTCGGTAGCGCTGCACATGGCGAAGAGAAAACCGCCGCTGAGAACATATTCCTTAATTGTGCGAGCCACCGCCTTTTTACATTCAGAGACCTTATTGAAACCGAGTTTTCTGGCCATAGCTTCGTTGGCGGCCACGTCCTGTTGATACCAGAGTTGATTATGGAACGAGGCGTAGAACTTTCCGTATTGCCCGGTGAAATCCTCGTGATGCAAATGAAGCCAATCGTAATCCTCGAGCTTGCCACTCAGGACTTCCTCGTCCCAGATCATATCATACTTGATTTCGGCATACTCCAGCGCCAACCGGACAGCATCGTCCCAGGGTTGCAAAGTCGAGGGAGAATAGACGGCCATGGCCGGAGCTTTTTCCAAATGTACCCGTTCCATGTTCTCGACTTCGATAACCCGATAGATATCCGCCAATTCGTCGTTGCTGGCGGAGATGTAGGAAACGCCGCGCAAAAGGCATAAATCGCGGTTGCCGGTCAGATCCTTGATTAGAAACGATCCGGCCCGATAATTAAGCAGCCATTCCGCCTTTTGGCCGTCGGTTAGGCAGGCGAAAACAACGCCGTAGGCCTTGAGATGGTCGGTTTGAGTTTCGTCCATCGGAATGAGAAGCATCCCGGCCTGACCGCTTAAGGTACAGAGGGAAAGGATGATTAGTAGAACAATTGTCTTCAAAGCCATAATCGGTTGTCTCCGTCGTTGAATCAAGATAATAGATTTAACGGCTAAGCCAAGCTTAAGTTCGCAAGGAAATGGCGATTCCGGTTCATTGTCCCCCGGCCTCGGGCCTTGCGCTGGAAGGTGACAATTCATATATTATAAAAAACCTCTCACTTCGGAACGAGCTTTTGAAAAGATACCAGCATCATCTGATTCTATCGGCGTTGGCCCTGGCTATCCTGGGCCCGCTTCTTTATTACCGAGCGCCTTATTTTCTGGCCACGCCCGATATCATGTATGTCGAAGCCAAAGTCCTGCAGGTTCTGCTGGGGAACCTTTATGCCGATCCGGTAACCGGTATCGCCACTTTTCATCCCCCTTATTATCACCTGTTTCTGGCGCCATTCAAGGCGCTGGGTATGAATCTGCACACCGTTCTGGTTCTTGTCACCATCAGCAACGTCTGCCTGATTATTTTCTTCACCTATAAAACCTTGAAAACTGCCTTCAATCGCCAGACGGCGCTTTATACCTGTATGCTGCTACCATTTATAATCGAGTTTATGGGAAGTCGGAATATTTTGCTGGCAACGTCGTTCTATTTTTCGACCCCTCTTTATCTGGCCGGTCTGTGGAATTATCTGAAACCGACCGACTCGTCCCGGCCGACAGTTCTGGCGGCGGCTCTCTGGGGAGCGGCCTTTTTAATCTCACCCGTCTATCTGTTTCTGATCGGCCTCACCTTTGTCTATGAACTTATCATCAAGCGAGATTTCCGGCGCTTCGGATTGATGGGCGGCGTTTTTGCCCTGACTCTTGTCCCGTTCTTTATTCAGGCGGCGTACCTCTACCTGAACGATCTGACCGGAGCCACGACTTTTGTCCTCTGGCGTGGTCCGCTAACTCTGAACTGGATAAAAGAAGTCCTGATAGAATTTGTTTCTCCGACTTTGAATGACCCAATCAGTACGGGAGCGATTATTCATTTGATCCTGCTTGCGGCGGCGGCGGGTGTGGCCGTACAGTCAAAGAAAGTCATGTTTTTTATTCCGCTGGCAGCTCTGGCCTATTTTCTTACTTTTTATCATTTCAGCGCCCAGTATGCCATTCGCATTCATCTATTCTTATCTATTTTTATCGTCGCGGGTTTAATCGACCGGTTGCTTCGGGAAAAGATAAACCGCTACTTTCTGCTGGCGCCGATTCTGGCGATAATGCTCTTTGGCTTATACTCGCATTATAATTTAACGATTAATTACTTTGATAGGGAATCGATCGATAGGCAGAAATATATAGGAAACGGGGAAAAACTCTGGCGGGTTATGCATAATTATCTTGATGAAGGGGAATACATTCTGGCCGCCAAACAGGTTTACTCGCAGTATATAGTTACCCGGATAGCGGTTCATAGTCTGGGAGCCTACAAAGATATGAGATATTTTCAATTGCCCCCGATTATTGCATATAATCTTGAGGAGGATTACCGCCTGGTCATGGCGGCTACTGATTATCCTATGGTAAAGGCCATTACCGACAAATACAAAATCGACACGGCGGTCTTTCATGCACGGGACAAGGGACGGCCGCTTTTTGCCGTTATCCGCGATAATTGGAATGCAGTCTATATGGATGAAGCGTTTATTATCTTCCAGAAACCGGAATGATGCCGGAATATCCAATTACCGTCTATTTCAAATGTATATAGCAAACCTGAGCTACTCCCTGATTAAACTCAGGGAACGAATAACAACGAGCGAGAAGTTTTGTTCCTGTTCAAGTTTATCAATACGATTTACGGGCTGGGCATCTCCAGAACTTATTTGAATCTGATATCGAAAAAGACATTGTAGGTCGGCTCCGTCACTTTCCAGATAGATACTATTTGGTCCTTGTCCTTGTATTTTTCAACCATTTTCCCGTCGGATTCAAACAGGATATCCTTGTCTTTGGGTGTCCGGTAAGTAATAGCAAAAGTGGCTGCACCACGATCGATATAAACCGGATACCAGTCGGCCCCGGCCGTTACCGAAAAATCATCGACCATGTCGCCATCAACGAGATGCTCACTCCTTTCAGCCAGATTACCTTCATACCGGAAAGTCAGTTTGAATTCGGCCCCTTCTTCATGCGGACGATCAAGGAAAAGATAGAGATTTTCCGATTTATTGTTTTCGTCTGTGTACCGGAGATATTTAACCGGCTGACTGGTTTCGTCAATGATTTCGTTAATTTGCACATCCTCATGCAAATTCATCCAAATAAGTTGAGCAGGCGCTTTCAGAGTTTTAACGGACATTGTGGTTTTTGCGGTAAGCCGGCCGTCATAGTCGATGGCGGCATCTATCTCATAATGATCGACGGCTATTTGCGGTAAGGCCACCTCACCGGTGATGCGGGCCGAAGGGGAGCAATAGGAATAGCAGCAAAGCGGAATCATGTATTGGGCGAAATTGGGGCCTCTGACCTTGTTCTGGTACAACCTGATTTCCTCACAACTCATCGGATTGTAAAGATAATAATGGCTTTTGCTCCAAGTGTAGTTTTGAACGTTGGCCATAAGGAAAGGCCGGTCCGGCGGCTCCAGCAATGATCGCAAAGCCTCGAAGATGAAATAATTATTTTCATCCTTATACAATCGTTTCATTGATGACTGTGCATCTTCGTTTTGAAGGCTGGTAAAGATTGAGTCGGACCATTTTAGTTCCGCTTTGATCTTTTTGTAGATTTCGCCAGAAAAAAGGAAGAAAACTCGTTTGGTTTCAAGTTCCACCTTGTCGGTTTCAAAATGATGTCGGGCTTTCATTTTTGGATCATCAGACTGAGGAGTAAAACGGAAATTGCCGGTACCGACAAAATAGGCGCCGAAAACATGGGCGGTGGAATCGATTTCAATCGGCTGGAAAAAGGCCAGGTGCCCCGAAATCAGTAGTAGTTCCATATCCTGATGAGCGATCAGCAGGCTGTCCACTGCGGCCGTACTGGCTGTATCCAGTGCGGCGGCACGCATTTGCTCGAAAGCATTCATAAGCTCCTGCGAGTCGGCAGCCGGACATATATTGAATGTTCCTATAATCAGAGAAAGAATCCAAAGCGTTGAAATTTGAAATCGTCGCATAAATCCTCCCGGTTAAAGCATAAATTGGATATTGATTTGTATTAATATAAACAGTTAATAATCTGATACTATCACTTTTTCTTCCGATATTCTCGGAAAGCAGTCAGATGGGCGGCGATTTTTCTTTCGCGGCCGCGTTCGGTTGGATAATAAAAACGACGGTTGGCAATATTCTCCGGTAGAAATGTCTGATCGACAAAAGGCGTATCGCTGTCGGGCGGGTAAATATACCCCTCGCCATATCCCAGGTCCTTCATCAATCCGGTCGGCGCATTCCGGATATGCATCGGCACCGGCAGATTCTCGCTTCGTTCGACTTCGCTCATGGCCTGGCCGAAAGCCTTATAGGCCGAGACCGATTTTGGTGCGGCGGCCAGATAGATGACAACCTGGGCAATCGCCAGTTCGCCTTCCGGCGGCCCCAGAAAACGAAATGATTCCACCGCCGACATACAAAACGTGAGCGCAAACGGATCGGCCAGCCCGACGTCCTCGGAGGCAAAACGAACCAGCCGCCGGAGAATATAAAGCGGTTCCTCGCCCCCTTTAAGCATTCGCGCCAGCCAGTACAGCCCGGCGTCGATATCTCCGCCGCGAATCGATTTATGCAAAGCCGAGATGATATTGTAATGCTCCTCGGCCGATTTATCATAGATAATACTGCGCTTGCCGATTACATTCTTCAAAAGATCGTAGGTGATTTCCTTGCCATCGGTCAGATCATCGGCGGCGGTTTCCAGAACCGACAACGCCCGGCGAGCGTCGCCGTCGGCCTGCGCCGCCAGATATTCCCGGCCCTTGGACTCGATATTCATCCGGCGCGAACCAAGACCTCTTTCGGCATCGGTCAGGGCATTGTCGATAATTTTTTCGATATGCGCCTGTGTCAGCCGTTCCAGAACACAAACTCGCATCCGTGATAAAAGGGGAGTGATGACTTCAAATGAGGGATTTTCAGTCGTGGCGCCGATTAATGTGATCGACCCGTCTTCGACAAATGGCAGGAAAGCATCCTGTTGAGCCTTGTTGAAACGATGAATTTCATCGATGAACAGATAGGTTGCCACACCATACATTTTTTTGCGCTTTTTGGCCCGGAGGATAACTTCTTTCAATTCCTTGATGGACGAGACTACAGCCGAATAGGGCAGGAAATCCCCTTTGCAGGTTTTGGCAATCAAATGAGCCAAAGTGGTTTTGCCGCTCCCGGGTGGCCCCCAGAATATAAGCGAACCCACTCGGCCTTCTTCAATAGCCCGCCTAAGCGGCGTGCCGGGGCCGATGATTTTCTCCTGACCGCCGAATTGATCGAATGTTTCCGGACGCATCCGATCCGCCAGCGGCCGGCGGGCGGCAATTACGGGATCACGCTCAATGTTGTTGTCGTCGCCGTCGAAAATATCCATATAAATCCAATATATGGCCCGGCAACCAATTACGACAGACCCCAGCGTCACATTTTTTTAAAAAAAGATGCAACTTTTCTCAAAAATGACGTATAATTCACAAAATGACCGTATGGTCATTTTGTGACTAAAGGGTTTATTGATGGAAAGACCAACGAGCAAGAGAAAAGAACGCGAGAAGGAGGCCCGGAGGGAGGCCATCCTGGATGCGGCGGCGCGAGTGCTGTCGGTAAAAAGTTATTACGAGGCCACACTCGATGAAATCGCCTCCGAAGCGGAATTGGCCAAAGGGACGCTTTATAACTATTATAAAGACAAGCCTGCCCTGTTCTTTTCCCTGATGCGGCGGGGATTTGATCTGTTTCAGAGGCATGTCAGTGAGGCTATTGTTGGGGGTGGACCTCTTAAAGACCTGGTGTACCGCACTCTTAAAAATTCGCTTTGTCATATGGCAGAATGCAAATATATGCTGCGGGTCATCATCAGCGCCGGCGCTCATCTATCTGAGGATAATCAACAAGAGCTGGCCGAAATGATTCGCGATGAATTGGAGTTGGCGGCAGGAAAACTGGCCGAGGCCTTTGCCGTCCAACCTGAAACTGAGAATCTACCTGAATCCGATCGACTCACCGGGGCCAAAATGCTTTTTGCTTCTGCGCGGCAGATTCATATCAGATTGGCAACATCACTGGACAATCAGCTGCAGGAAGAGGAAATCGAAAACTATACCCGGCTTCTGGTCCGGGCTTTAACTACGGAGAAACCTGAATGAAATCATGGGCAATAATCTTCGTTTTGATTTTAGCGATTGCGACGCCGATTTCGGCCGATACGATTGAACTCACCCGAGTAAAAACGGTGCAGATGGCGCTGGAGCGGAATGAATCGTATCGATCAGCATTGCTCGAGGAAGATCGAATACGCGGCATGTATATCGAAGCGCGGGCAGGAGCCTTTCCTCGATTGACACTTGAGGGCGCTTATCTACGTAACATCGACCTGCAAACTTCGATCTTTTCAGTGACTGATGATAGCGGCAAAACTGAAACTTCAGAACTCCGTTTTGGGACGCCGCATAATTACTCCTTGGCGCTTAACTTGTATCAGCCGCTTTATGCCGCCGGTAAAGTCGGCGCGGCTATCAAGATCGCCAAGTATGGCTTTGAATATACCGAAGCCGGTATCGACGCGGCCCGGCATAGCGCCGCCACACAGGCCGATCTGGCTTATCTCGACGCCGTTACCGCGCGGGAAGCCGCAATTGTTTTCAGCGAGGCGGAACGGCTGGCTGATTCGAATCTGGCCGTGGTCCGATTGCTTTATGAACAGGGTCAGGTATCGGAGTATGACCTTCTACGGGCACAGGTGCAGGCGGCCAATACCCGCCCCGATCGAATCGCCGCGGCCAACCAGGCCCGGCTGGCCCTTGATCAATTACGCAATGTGCTGGCTTTGGACCAGGAAGATAAAATTGTGCTGGCCGAGGATATTGATGAAACACAGATTCCCGAGTTCAATCTGGAAACGCTGATTGCCGAAGCCCTGGCCGCCCGGCCGGAACTAAGGCAAAGCGAGCAGATGATTAAGATAAATAAAAAGCTGGTTGATATTGAGAAGGGTGGATATAAACCGAATATCGGTATCAACAGCAAAATCCAATGGGACAGCTTTCAGGATAAATTCAATAAATCCTCGATTTCCAGTAATGCCTGGAGTCGATCCTGGAATGTGGCCCTGGTCTTGAACTGGCCGATTTTTTCCGGTTTCGAAACGGTCGGCAAAGTTCGGCAGGCCAGAGTTGACTACTCACAAAGTCGCCTGCAGGACGCGCAATTGACGCGATTGGTCCGGTTGGAAGTTCGCGATGCGTTGGGCAAGGTTGACGAGGCCAATGAGCGCGTCGGCGCTTTGGGCGAAACTGTCGAACAAGCTCGCCGTGGAGTTGAAATAGCACAGGTTCGATTCAAAAGCGGAGTCGGAACGCAACTTGAACTTCTGGATACTCAAGTAGCGCTGACTACCGCCCGTGTAAATAGAATTTCCGCCCAGCATGATCTGGCCGTGGCCGTTGGCAAACTTCGGTGGGCCGTCGGAAGGGAATGGGCTTCAAAATGGTAGAGGGTACGAAAATGATAAAACAGATGATTATTCTACTGCTGATTTCGGCCATGATGCTCGGCTGCGGTGGTAATGAACAGGCTTCCGATACCAAAGAGGAAACTTCCATTGCCGTCCGTACCAGCCAGGTAATTCAGCAGGATTTCAGCGTTACTCTAGATCTGGGCGGCACCCTGCGCGGTGATCGCCAGACAACGATTCCGGCCAAAGTCCAATCATCAGTAACCGATGTTTTGGTCAAACGGGGACAAAAAGTGAAAGCCGGAGATCTACTGATTCAGCTTGATCCGGGTGGCGTAACTTCTCAGTTTCGTCAGGCCGAAGCCGTTTATCTGAACGCCGGCAAGCAATTGGATAAAATGAAGGCGCTATACAAGGCCGGAGCTGTTGCCGAAACAACACTGGATGCTGCGGAAACTGAATTCAAAGTCGGACAGGCGAATTTCGAAGCTGTCCGGCAGGCAATCGAGATCAGGTCCCTTTTTGATGGCGTGGTCGCCGACATTTATGTTCGTCTCGGTGACGAAGTATCTCCCGGCTTGCCGCTGGTTGAAATCGCCGATATGACCGCCCTGCGTATGATTCTCGATGTTCCAACTTCTCAATTGGGAGAATTGAGGGTCGGCCTTCCGGTCATGGTTGAATCGCCGTTGGCGAACGGCCGGATTATGAGCGGCACTGTTTTCAGTATCGCCGATGTGGCCGACAAAGTTACCCGTAGCTTTGAGGTAGAATGTCGCTTCCCGGCTCCCCCGGAAGGATTTGCTCCGGGCACTTATGTGCGCGCCGGAATCGAAATCGCTACCCTCTCCGCGGCCAAAGTTGTACCTAACGACGCCGTCCTTTATCGGACAGGCGAAGCTTCGATTTATGTTCTGACTTCTGATACCGTAGCGCTGGTACCGGTGCAGGTGCTGGCTGCCAACGCCGAAGGTACGGCCGTGGATGGTGAGATGCAGGTCGGTCAACGAGTAGTGGTCGTCGGGCAGAAAAACCTGACTCCCGGTTCAAAGGTGCGGGAGGCTGATCTATGATCCTTTCAGAAGTCTCCATAAAACAACCGGTCTTTGCCACAATGATGACGGTAGCCCTGTTGGTTTTGGGATTCACATCCTATTTTGCGCTATCAGTGGATTTATTCCCGGATGTCGATTTACCCTTTATCATTGTTTCAGTCGCCTATCCGGGGGCCGGGGCCGAATCCGTCGAAATCGACGTTTCCAAAAAGATCGAAGACGCTGTCAATACCATCTCCGGTATCAAGCATATAGAATCGACGGCACAGGAAGGTCTTTCATTAACGGTCATTGAATTTACGCTGGAGACGGAAGGAATCGATGCCGCCGCCGAAGTGCGCGACAAGCTGGCTACGATTCGCGCCGATCTCCCCGAGGATATCGAAGAACCGGTGATCCAGCGCTGGGACATGGATGCCCAACCGATCATTTCTCTGGCCGTTTCCGGACCGCAGTCGATGCGGGACTTGACCGATTTTGTCGATGACGTAATGCGCCCGCGATTGGAAAACATCAGTGGCGTCGGTGCGGCATCGGTAGTTGGCGGCGCTGAGCGGGAAATTCAGGTTCGACTCGATCCGGCTCGCATGAGCGCTTTGGATCTTACGCCCTTGATGGTGGCGGGAAAATTACAATCGGCCAATATCGAAATTCCCGGCGGCCGCATTATCGATGGTAATCGTGAATGGGTTATCAGGACTATGGGCCGCTTTAAATCGGTTGAGGAAATCCGCAATCTGGTTATTCTCCGACCCAACGGCCGTCTGGTGCGGCTGGATGAGGTGGCTGAAGTAATCGACACAGAGAAGGAAGCGATGTCGGCGACCAGGCTCGACGGCCAGACCGCCGTCGGTCTGGAAATTCGCCGCCAGTCCGGAGCCAACACCGTTCGCGTGGCCGAAGAAATCATGGCGGAACTGAAAGAGTTCGAAAAGGAACTTCCGGCCGGTATGTCGATTATTGTCGCCAACGACGCTTCCAAGTTCATCAAAGATGCCATCGAAGATGTAATTGTCAATATCGTTTATGGCGGCGGTTTGGCCATTCTGGTCATTTTCCTTTTCCTGGCCAGCGGCCGGGCCACAATCATCAGCGGCATCGCTATCCCCACCTCGATTATTGCCACCTTCACTCTGATGAGGATGATGGGCTTCACCATCAACTTCATGACTTTGCTGGGGCTGTCATTGGCGGTGGGGCTATTGATCGATGATGCCATCGTGGTTATTGAAAATATCTATCGCCATATGCAGATGGGCAAAAAGCCGCTGGAGGCGGCTCGGGAAGCGACCAACGAAATCGGGCTGGCCGTCTCGGCCACCACTTTTTCGATTATCGTGGTCTTTTTGCCGGTGGCTTTCATGTCCGGTATCGTCGGACAGTTTTTCTTCCAATTCGGATTGACCGTGGCTTTCGCCATCGCCGTCAGTCTTTTCGTTGCTTTCACCGTTACGCCGATGCTGTCTTCAATATTTCTCAAACCAGAAGCCGAAGTAATGAAGACAATGGTTTATCGCCGTTTGCGGGGTTGGAGTAATTTCTTCAAATATCTGGAAACCAATTGGTACACGCCGGTTCTGCGCTGGTGTCTGGCCCATCGCCTGACGACAATGTCGGTAGCCACGCTTGCATTTTTCGGCAGCCTTATGCTGATGCCTCTGATCGGTTCCGAATTTATGCCGCAAACCGACGAAAGTATGATTTATATCAGCTTTGAAGGCCGCACCGGCGATCGGCTGGAAACGACGCTGGAACGAGTAGGGGAGATCGAAAGTCTCTTGCAGAGTCATCCGGAAGTAGTCAGCGTGTTGACCACAATCGGTGCCGGGTCCAAACCGGTTTATGGCGGAAGCATGACTGTCAAACTAGTGGGTATAACCGAGAGAGATATCGGAGCCGATTCTTTGATCAAGATTGTGCGTGAAGAATTAAAGAGTATTCCCGGATATTTCTGTTCGGTTGGTATGGAGCCGCAGGAGGAACATGGCGGTCAGGTAATCGTATCCATCCGGGGACATGACCGCGACGAATTGGACCGCCTCAGCGATGAATTGATGTCCCGGATCAAGTCGATTCCCGGTCTGGTCGATATGCAATCTTCCACGGAAGCGGGAAAACCGGAATTGCGTGTCAATCTTGATCGTGACCTGATTTCCGATCTGGGAGTCAGTGTCGCTGATGTGGCCATGACTATTCGTACTTTTGTGGACGGCGATGTAGTGACCCGCTTGAAGGAGGATGACAAGGAATATGATATCCGCCTGCAGGTGGCCGAGGAATATCGACGGGATCAAAACAGCCTGGGCCTTCTGGCGGTGCCATCCTCCAAGGAAATCGACGGACGCGACCGCTATACTGTGCCGTTGAGTCAAATCGCTGAAATCGAACAGCAGTCCGGCCCTTCCGAGATTCGCCGCTATGACCGCCTTCGGGAATCGCGTGTGACCGGTGGTGTGGCCGATCGCCCGGCCGGAGATGTCCGGGCCGATATTCAAACAGTCATCGATTCTTTGACCCTGATGTCGGGTTACAACATGAAGCTGGTTGGTGAAGCTGAATTGCAGGAAGAATCGTTCACTCAGATTGTTATCGCCATGGGGCTGGCGGTAATCTTCATTTATCTGGTACTGGCCAGCCAGTACAACAGTTTTGTCGATCCGCTGGCGATTATGATGTCCCAACCGCTGGCCATCGTCGGCGCCATGGTCAGCCTTTGGCTCTTCGGTTCACCATTCTCGATCATGTCCTTGATTGGAATTGTGCTTTTGATGGGGCTGGTTACCAAAAACGCCATCCTGCTGGTTGACTTTGCCAAACAGCGGCGGGCTCAGGGGATGGAGCGTAACGACGCCATAATGGAAGCCGGGCCGATCAGATTCCGACCGATCATGATGACCGCATTGTCAACCATTTTTGGCGTTTTACCGCTGGCTCTGGCTCTCGGTTCGGGGGCGGAACTGCGCGCACCGATCGCCCGGGCGGTTATTGGAGGGATGATTTCATCTACTCTTTTGACCCTCTTGGTCATCCCGGTTGTCTATACTTACTTTGACGATCTGGCGCATGGTAATTTTCGGGCTCTTTTGGGATTAAAACCGAAACAAAAAGCGACTACGAGCGTTTAATAACCAACGGAACGCTATTAAGCAGTAGCGCAAATAAAGACGGCAGGCTCTTTGGGGGAGCCTGCCGTTTCTTTTTGTCTTGAGCCTTTTTAAAAAATCTAAGCCAGAAATGAGATCAGGCCACGCTGTTTGCGGTGGCGGCTGATGATCTGGTCAAGTACGCCTATGGTGATAATCGCCAGCGCAGCCATGACAACCATGACCGGGTTGATATTCCAGGCGGAGAAGTAATCACTAATAGTACTCAGCCATTGGCTGTTGCTCGGATCGACGGCCGGCTTCAGGCCGCCGAAAGCTTTGAGCAGGGTGGCCGGTTTGAGAAAATATATGGCCGTGGCCAGAAAAGCAGCGAAAGCTGCAAAAACAACCATTCGATCGCGAATAATAAACCGGGGATAGGGCCTAGTGGTAGCAGGCGCGATTTCCGGCGGCAGTTGAGTCATCACTTGGTCGGCGAAATCGGCCGAGAGATCAACCTCGATTTCCTGACTCAATTCGGCTCCCAGCGTTTTATAGAAAGCCAGAGCCTCCCGGCACTGAATGCAATCGTCGAGATGAACCATCTGCGGGTCGTTTGAGGCAATATTGCCGTCGAGGATTTCCTGCAGTTGATTGTCAGTCAAGTGATTCACGCTACAACTCCTCCCGCCGGTATTTGCTCAAAAGCCCGGTCTTTAACTGTTTACGGGCCCGGAACAGATAACTTTTGACTGTTCCTTCCGGCATTTTCATTATATCGGCAATTTCGGCGTAACTCATCTGGTTGAGATGATAAAGAGTTACGATAGTCTTGTAAACCGCCGGCAGTCGATCAATCTCGTTTTGTAATATACCAGAAATTTCCTTTTGAGCAAGCAGTTGTTCGGGGCCGGCGCTCTCGTCCGTAACCGGTTCGCGATTATCGTCATCAGCAGCCAGATCATCATACAGGGGCAGTTTTTTCTTGTCCAGGAAATTGAGACAGGTGTTATGGGATATTCTGCCTATCCAGGTGGAAAGCTTGGAGTCGAAACGGAAATTAGGTAAATGCCGGTACACTTTTAAAAACACCTCCTGACAGATATCCTCGCGATCAGACGGAGACGGCACCATCCTGAACACTATATGATATACCAGCCTTTGGTTTTGTGTAATCAAAGTGCGAAACGCCTTTTGATCACCGGCCAGAATCTGTTGGACAAGCGCTTTTTGATCCGTCATATCTGTCTCTGCCATATTCGACCGTCTTTCCCGGACAAAGTTGCACTTTTTTTCAAATTTGCCTGCAACATATGTTGCCCAGCCCGGTCGGATATATTGAATGACATGAAGATAAGGAATTTTAGCATAAGGAGGCAACTATGCAAAGCTTTTGGGACGTCTTTCCGATTATCATTATTTTCCCTACTTTCGCCATGGCTCTCAAATGGTATCTGGACTATCGGACCCGATTGAAATTGATCGAAAAGGGGCTGGTTGACGAAAAGATCAAATACCTCGATTTCGGCGGTTTGGGGCAATATGCGCCTACCTCGCTCAAATGGGGTTTGGTTCTGGTTTTTGTCGGAGTTGTTATCGTGGGCTTACGTTTGATTGTGGATGACGTGGCCGGAGAAATCGCTCTGGGCGTAATGCTGATCGCCGCCGGACTGGCTCTCCTGCTGTATTACGGGATAGCCGGTATGGCTCGTAAAAAAATCATTGAGGAACGGCATCAACGATCTTCGGAACCGAACTCGGGTAACTGAGGAGTTCTCTCTCAACAATCGGCCGAACAACACTTTTCGGCCAAGTATGACCCACTGTCGAACCTTTCACCGATTCCCCGGAATAATAATTTTTGTTCCGGGGAATTTTTTCGTAACCATAAACCGATCCGGAACAAAGTCCCGTATGTTTTACTTGTGGCTTGTTTATTACACAATCAACCGGTCACTCTCGTCTAAGGACTGCAACCTACGGCTTGCCGGTTGCGTATGTGAAGAGGGATTTCAATGCCTTTTCGCTCAGGCCGGCGAGATATATAGGCATTGGAAAAACCGAATAATTGATTATGTTATAATTGTCCACGATTAACAGCCGGACGTCCGGAATGTAGGCTGGATCGCCGCCCCGATTTTGCAGATCGAAAGCAACAGGAGGATTTGTTGAAAATACCCCGGTCATGGTTGACATTACTGATCTTCCTCGTCTTTTGCGCCGGATTCGTCGAAACAAAGGGGCGCGGCCGAATTGAAGCGCAGAAGGAAACGATCACGTCCGTCTCGACAGCCGAGTCGGCGGATGTTCTTCCGTCCCAGTTGCGTCCGGTGGCGGTTCATGATGCCGGCGATTATTATACCGTGATCTCCGATGGTCTGTTTTCTTCCGGAATGTTGCCCTGGAATCGCGACCCGGAAACGGACCGACCGCTATATTTCACCAACTACCCTCAAGGCAGGGGAGCGAATTACACATTCACCGGAGCAATGTGGGTGGGAGGTATCATCGGCGAAGACACTATCGTATCGATGTCTGCCGACGGTTGGTTTTTCGGAATGGACGAATTTCGACCAATTGATATTGAAGAGGGTGGGATTTATCGCACTGGCCGTTTTGCCGACGACGAATTCGTGATGGTCATGGTCGATACCGGTATCGCCGGAAACACAGTCGATCCTCCGCGGGAACTGGGAATCAAGGTTACGCAAACTTCCTACAGCTGGGCAGATACTCTATATGATGATTTCGTAATATTCAAATACAATATCGAAAATATTGGTCAGCATAATATTCGTGACGGTTGTGTCGGGTTTTATTTCGATCATGACATTTATCAAGTGTCGCAGGCCATCAACGGCTATGCCGACGACTGTTCGGCCCTTCTAGACACTCTGCTATACGACGAGGATCCGGCCAGCCGGACACGCATTTCCTATAGTTTTGACAATGATGGTGATCCGCTGATAGATTCGGGCTGGACTGACGGGTCGATTCGCGGAGTGATTTCCATGCGCTTGCTGGCGCACGAATTTGACGCTCCGTATGAAAATTTCAACTGGTGGCAGTCGCACGGTTCCGCGGCGATTGATTTCGGCCCCCGGCGAGTGGGTACCACTGCCGATCCGCTGCGTCTGTTCGCCTCTGGGAATCTGGGTACGGCGATAACCGATGGTGACCGGTATTATCTGATGGTTCATCCGGAAGTCGATTATCCCACGCTGGAAACGGCCGTCCATGATTCGACCGATGGCTGGATTGCTCCCTCAGAATTGATGGGTTACAATTATGCCGATGGACTGGACACCCGTTATATGCACTCTTTCGGATCGTTCGATCTGGCGCCGGGTGAATCGGTGTCGTTTGCCATGGTCAGGGCAGGAGCCAGACGATTTCATGTCGATCCGAATGATTACGATAATTATTATGACGCTGATGCACCCGGCTTGTATCAAGACCATTTCGATTATACTGACCTTATGATTAATCACCGACGAGCGGATTCGGTTTATAAATCGGGAATGATGCTTCCCCGTCCCGGAGCGCCGGTGGGGCTGAGGATTGCCGCTTACGATGATTCTTTCGTTGATCTGATTTGGCAATCCGGAATGCGTATCGATCTAGCCGGATTTCATCTGTATATCAAAGATACTTTGCTGGATGATCGCTGGCGCAGGGTTTTTTCCAGTATGCTTACCGATACCACCGCTACCTGCCCGATTATGTCGCCGAACCATGAATATCAACTGGCAATCAGTCTGGTGGATGGTTTCGGTCGCGAATCAAGTTTGTCCTTTCCGGTATTCATTGTTCCGGGTATTCCTCACCCGCCGGAAAACCTCGCGGCCGAGCTGGATGGCCTGATTCCGAAACTAAGTTGGACGCCGCCGGTCGATACCGCTTTACTGGCCTATATGATATATCGGTCGATATGGGACGGGGGTTTTGAACTGCATGACTCGACGACGGCCCTGAGTTATCATGATTATGATACCGAATCGGGGCATCAGTACAAATATAAGGTCAGTGCCAAAAACGATCTGGATCGGGAATCAGAAATGGTCGGGCCGGTCATGGCCATACCGATGGCCATGAATCAGGGGGCTTTGTTCATCAACCACAACGTCGATCATCCATCCAATCTGATAGCCTATCAAACACAATCTCTGGATCAACTGTACGAATCGCTGGCAGCCTTGATTCCGATCGAACGGATGGACATCAATTACGGGCTGGAATTTAAGGACCTCGCCGACCATTCACCGGTAATAATGGATGCCGAATCACGAAATAGTAATCCGTGGTGGCCGACGACAGACTGGCTGGGGTATTATCTATCCGGCGGCGGAAAAGTTATTTTTGTCCTTCTTTCCGGTGCAACCACCAGTATATCCGGCAGTGAACCGACAGTCAATCGGTTCAGCGAAGGCGACTTTTTTCATGATTATTTGAAACTGGACAGCAGCGTCACCAACGCGATGATTATCAATTATCAGGACACGGCCGTAATCGGTGATCTGAACGGTTGCCGTTCCGTGCATCCGCAGTATGCTTCGATTACAACCGATACTGAAAAATTTGGAGGTCCCGTCTTTGACGTCAAAGGCGGTTTACCGATGTCTGGCTATCTCTTTCCCACTGCTGATGCGGAACAGGTTTATACTTACATGTCCGTTGACCCGGATACGAGCCATCACAGGCAGGTCAACGCCATTCGTTACCTGGGCGATGATTACAGTTTTGTAATGTTCAATTTTGCGTTGTCCATGATGAAGGAACCAGGCAACCATTATGTTCTGCGTCAGGCTATGATTGATCTGGGAGTTCAGATGGAATGCGGGGATATTATCGAGGACGGCCGCAATACCCTCGGCGACATTATTTATCTGGTTAATTATCTGTATCGGAACGGAGACAAACCGCCGGTTTTTGAAAACGCAGATGTCAACTGCGACAATGAGATCGACCTGGCCGACATTATCACCCTGATAAATTTCCTGATGCGCCAGGAAAGCTGGCTCAAGTGTTGCCCCTGATTTACTTCGGCACAATTATTCCCCAAATCGGCCTGGCTTCGCTTTTCCAAGAAAATTAAATAGGCTTGCCCCGGACTTTGAAACTGATTATACTTTTGACATCAGAGATCACCAGACGTCAACAATGTAAATCGTTTTAAATCAATAGCCGGGGGTAGAGTTATGACACGGCGAATATGCATTTATACCGGACTGGCGCTTTTAAGCCTTCTATTATTAAGCTGTTCTGGCGCATACAAACGCGGCACTTTCAATGAAGTGTTCGAGAACGGCCGCTGGACTTATACCGGCGGCTATTCAGGCGATTGGAATTGCGAAATCACTGCCAACGGCGAGTGGTATGGAAGTTTCAGCGGTGCCGGAGGTGTTTCTACCGGTCTCCGGGAACTGCGGGGCGAGGGCAACGCGGTGGTCTATTTACCCGACAACGCCGGGGCACGCACGGCAACGGTCGGCCAGAGAGGTAATAACGGCTCGCTTTCGATTCGTATAATCGGCCCCAATCATACCGGCGAACTGATTACCGGTACCGGCGCCACGACCATCACCACCATGCAGAAGGAGTAGGGTTGTTCTCGATTCCTGCTCCTGATTCGGAAGTTTCATCCAATAAAAAAAGGGCGCTCTAACGAGCGCCCTTTCCATAAAACACTTGATTTCTTAATTTACCCCAGAAATGTCAAAAACACGCCCGCGGCTACGGCCGAACCGATCACTCCGGCCACATTGGGACCCATCGCCGGCATCAACGGATTGACTGCCCCGTTGGTTTCATCGGAGACGAATTTCTGCACTACCCGAGCTGCCATCGGTACCGCCGAAACGCCGGCTGCGCCGATACAGGGGTTGATTTTACTTTTGGCGGGCAGGAACAAATTGAGAAACTTGGCAAAGACCACGCCACCGGTAGTACTGAATGAAAAGGCCACCGCTCCCAAAAGGAGGATATAAAGCGTTTGCACATTTAAAAATTGCGCGGCGCTCATGGTGGCTCCAACCGTAATCCCCAGGAAAATGGTCACGATGTCAATAAGCGATCCACCGGCCGTTTTGCGCAACCGTTCGGTGACACCCGATTCGCGAATCAGGTTGCCGAACATGAGCATACCAATAAGCGGCGCGCTGGAAGGTATTGCCAGCGAGGCGATGATTCCGGTGATGATCGGAAACATGATCGTGGCCGTCTTCGAAACCGGTTTGGCCTGAGGCATGTCGATCGCCCGTTCCTTCTTGCTGGTCAGCATCCGGATGATCGGCGGCTGGATAATCGGCACCAAAGCCATGTAGCTATAAGCGGCCACGGCGATGGGACCAAGAAGATGCGGCGCCAGTTGGCTGGCCAGGAAAATCGAGGTCGGACCGTCGGCTCCACCGATGATACCGATGGCTGCCGCTTCTTTCGGAGTGAAGCCCAAAACATAGGCCGCGCCCAATGCGGCGGCAAAAATACCAAGCTGAGCCGCTGCGCCCAGTAGAAATGTCAGCGGTCGACCCAGAAGCGGCCGAAAATCAGTCAGAACGCCGACACCCATAAAGATGATAGGCGGTAGAAGTTCGGTCTTGATGCCGCTATTGTAAATCAAAGCGATAATCCCGTGGCCGTGCGAACTCATGTCGGCCAACGGCAGGTTGGCCAGAATCGCACCGAACCCGATCGGGATAAGAAGCAGCGGTTCGAATTTCTTGGCAATGGCCAGATATATCAACACCGCACCGATGGCAAACATGACCCAATTGCCCAGAGTCAGATTGGCAAATCCGCTTTGTTGGAGTAGCTGTGTTAGCATATCCATCCCAACCGACCTCCTATCCTAAGGTGAGAATCGGTTTGGTGGAATCAACTTCGTCACCGATGGCGACATGAACTCCAGTCACGGTACCGTCGCACGGCGCTTTAATATCATGCTGAGCTTTCATCGCCTCCACATTGGCCACCACCTGACCCTTGGATACGGAACTGCCGACTTTGACCTTGATATCGACGACTTCGACCGCACCGGCAAATGTCGAGAAGACTTTTGTACCATTGGTCGGCGCTGGAGCAGTGGCGACGGCGGCCGGACCGGCTGACGGTGCTGCGGCACCGACTGGTTCCAGAGTGACCATAAAGGTCCGACTGGAGCCGTTTTCATCGACCACGCAACGCGTCGTCACCGGACCGATGATTGCCGGGGCTGCCGTTGCGGCTTGTGCCGAGGCCGGGGCTGCGGCAGGTTTTTCTACTTTCTTGAGCGGGATGTCGATCTTCGACTTGCCCGTCAATAGGCGGATACCGTCGTTGAGTTCCATCTTCTTGCCGGGAACCATCGAGGCCAGAACGAGGAACACGTTCTTGTCATTAACCGGCAGGCCGCGCTCTTCAAGAGCCTTGGTGGCCGGAGCGATATTCTTGGGAGCGACTTCCAACGGATCGCCGGTGAAGACATCGAGCTTAAGCTGCTCGGAAGCAATTTTGATAACTTCCGCATCGGGGGGAAGTGGAGTTTTGCCGAAATAACCGAGTATCGCTTTGCCGTAACCGTCGTTGATTTTTTTCCAGCGACCATAGAGAACGTTATTGAACGCCTGCAGCCAGTACTGCTGCGATCCCGGAGTAACACTGGTCCAGGCTCCACCGGCCTTGACCACGACCGGAAATTCGGCCAGAACTTCGCTGTACTTGTCGGCAACGCCCGCCTTGGTCATCATGTGAACATTGGGGCCGATTGCTCCGCCAGGCATAGGGAAGCCCAGTACGCGGGCATCGGCGGTCGTCGTTGTAGGATTAAAGGCGTAGCTTTTCATATCCTCATTGAGGATATTTTCGATTTCCATCATCTTGGAAACATCGATATCCAGCTTGTAGCCGGTGCCCTTGAGAGCATGATCGAGTGAACGGGCGTCAGGCTGAACCGTACCCGAAGCCATCGGTCGGACCGAAAGGTCAACGCCGTCAACTCCGCCTTCGATACCGGCCATGTAACAGGCTACGGCCATGGAAGCGGTGTCGTGAGTGTGCTGCCAGAGCGGCATTTCCGGCGGCATGATCTTCTTGAGACCAATCACAGTGTCGTAAATCGTTTTCGGATCAGTAGTGCCCGAGGCGTCCTTGAGACAGATGCTGTCGATACGGATGCCGTCGTCGAGGAGTCGTTTGCCGATATTGATATAAAATTCGGCCGTGTGCACCTTGTCGGAATGGAAAGGCAGACCCATCAGCGCAATACAGACCTGATGATGCATGCCGGCCTCAATGATCGGCTTGCCGGTCTTAATCAGATTTTCGACGTCGTTCATATAATCAAAGTTGCGATCCCAGGTGGTGCCGTACTCTTTCATCAGTTTGGCCTGTAAAGACAGACCTTCGATGGATTGAGTGGTCAGAGTCACACCGGAAACCGAGCGAGTCAAAATCTGCAGGTCGGCCTCGGGACCGACCACTTCGCGCATCTTTTTCATATCCTCGAACGGATCTTCGCCCAGGTAGAAATAAGGCGCCTGATAGCGGGCGCCGCCTCCGAATTCAAAGTGGCGAATGCCGGCCTGGGCCGAAGCCTCCATGGCCGGAAGGATATCAGCAAGGCGGACCTTTCCGCCGAACGAACTTTGTAGTCCGTCGCGGAAGGGGGTGAACATCACCCGAATTGTCTTTTCTGTCTTAGTGTATATCATTTTATCTCCTCGACCTTGGTTACTTTCGTTCCCGGATATATCGCCTGAGCCGCCGTATTGATGGCCGCAACCATTGCGACATCGACACCATGCCCTTTGTCAGGGAAGATGAAGATAATAACACGCATCACCAGCGCCAGTACGGACAGTAAAACAAATACGGCCAAAAATGCCGACGCACAAATAACCAACAGCTCATTTGGACTCATACGCTATCTCTCCTGCGGGATAAAATACGACCGAAACGCCGCGATGATATGGCTAGTCTTATTCGTATGAAAGCACCCTTCAATTCCGGGCACTCCTTTCCTAATTTAATAGGCGAATATTATATGACCGTTTAATTGCGCTGTCAAGAGTTATCAGTCTTTTAGTACAAGTCTTCCGCGAGTTATTGGCTTTTTTTTGCCTTCCAGATAAAGCTCCAGATTCTCACCGATTGCCGTCACTCTGCCCGAAGCCAGCCTTTCACTCGGCCCCGAAAGCGGATCGGAAATGATTTCCACTTCGCGGCCGATTATAATAGACCTATCCTTATATCTTTCAAGCAATTGACTGTATTGCCCCGAAACCAAAAGCTCATAGTTGGCTTCCAACCGCCCAATCAACGTATCAAACACGGTCGCTGGCGACCCGGAAGCCGGATTGATCAGAAAATCCTGCAATGCCGCTGCCTTGGGGACAAATCCGTCGGGTGCGATCTCAGGTGCCGCCTCGACATTCAGCCCGATACCCAGAATCGCCGCTGTGATCGTATCACCGAGACATTGCGCATTGGTTAAAAAACCGGAAACCTTGGCCTGGTCGATAAATATATCATTAACCCATTTTATTCCGGCCCGGCCGGAAAGACCATCAATGGCATCAATCGTTTCAATCACCGAAACCGCCGACAAAATTGTGAAACCGATTCCGAATTGATCGATCTTTTGCTGGGGAGTAAAATAGACGGTCAGATGAATATTCCCCGGAAGACCGACCCAGGGCCGGGCACGCTGACCATGCAGCTTTCCGCTGGAACCGGCCAGACAAAGGATGCCATGCGGCAGATCGACGTTCTCCTCGCCGAACTTGATCATCAGGTCATAATGCGACGATGGCGCTTCTTCGATAATAAACAGATACTGCCAGATACCGGCAGTTTTAATTTCAGCCTGATAACGCGCGCGATCATGAAAGATATTACCGGCCAGCAGTTGCAGGTTGGGCGAGAGGGTGGTTTTATCACTTGCCTGCCAGTCAATTTCACCGGGCAATATTTTAGCGGCATATTCAATGCTGTCGGTATAGACGATCATGGAAAGTAATATGGGGATTAATCCCGCCTTTTACCAGCGGTTTTACTAACAGTATCTTGCGACTTCCGTCCTTACTATAAACACACGAGATGGGTCGCTGTTTTGGGAGCTTTGCCCGCACTGGCGGGGAAACTGGACAACTTGTAGAACTTTATTCTTGGAGAAGAATATTAAACTGAACTCACGACAGTGAAAAACAGGCTCTGCATGTGGCATCGCCACCCCGTAAGTCAAAAACAGGCGAGCCTGCTGGCAATGCCTGTTCTTTTATATCCCAAAATACGTTCATCCACGCTGTTGTAGGGGTCGGGTTCCCCGACCCGGGGATTTCAACCCGGCGCTACCCAACGTGTACATCGTCATTGCGAGGAATCCTGCCATCGGCGGGATGACGTGGCAATCTCCAGCTTTCAAGCACTTAATGAGTAGGGCAGGTGTCCCCGACACCTGCCTATGGAAAAATATAATTGGCAGAAGTCGGGGACTT
>JAAEQF010000580.1 GCA_024231695.1 FCB group bacterium | reverse complement strand
TGTCCGGAATGTTGCCTTTGATAGCAGATATCGACAGCTGATTCTTATGCGATTCAAATGAAAAAACTTCTCATCCTATTCTTACTGCATACATAAAAAATATCAGTGATTCACTAAATAGCTCGACAGTCCATAGTTTATTGGCATCAAGCTGCCAGCGGCAATAGATCTGCCGGCTGATTTTTGCTCTTTGACATAATTATTCGATAAATCGCGGTATGCTTGAAAAAGCGAAAATTATGGTAGTACTCTTGCTGTATGACGGATTTGACAATCTCCTCAGAAGGAACCGTTGAGGTGACGGTTCGCAGCCAGCCGGAATACTTTCTCCAAATCGATTGGTGAAAGTTCAAAGATATGATTTGGAGAATACCAGTAGCAATACAGCCAAAGTTGGCAAATGCTTCGATAGCATTAGTGGTCTGTTCGATTAAGCTTTTTGCCCGAGGGTCGTTAACTGTCGAAAGATCACTTGTCGTACGCTTTCCAATGCGCGGCCATGCACTGGTCCAAAATCGGTAGAAAAATGCGCCCATCATATGTTTTAGCATTTTGAAACTCACTTCGATTTTAAATCGGTAACTGTAAGCACGAATGATATTCGGAGCCGACAGAGTCAAATCCGAGCTTATCAAAATAAACCTTTCCGAGCCATCGACAACCAGTACAAAACGGATCTGTTCTCCCACGGGTTTCCAGATCAGATCAAGGCATAAAAAGGAAACGGTTTTGCAGTGGCCATACAGCTCAATGGTCGCTTGCTCGAATGCTTCTGCCTTGGTTTCAAACAACGTCATCAGGTTCAGCTTCACGCCGTATTTTCGGGGCCTGCCGGGGGTGCCGGTTTTAGGGGGTGGATTTCGATAACCCACCACATTGCTTTTGGCGCGCGTGACAATATGAATCAACCGTTGGCCGCTGTGGTCGACCGCCTGCTTTAGAATCATAAACACCGGTCCCACGGCAAAATAGGCATCCAATACGAGCAGGCACCTTTTGCCCATTACAGCTACCAGATCAGCGCCCATGGCTGCCATCAGGCTGGTGATACTGACCTTGGGCCGACCATTGATAACCGGCTGCGCTTTGTTTTGCAGTTGGCGAATATCTGCTACCCCTTCATGCAGCTCAGCACAAAGGGGAACACAAAAGATTTTTTTTAACCTGTCCGGCCAGGATACCGATGACGCCCCAATGGTGGCCATAGATATAAGGCGGCTTACCCGAGTTGTCCGATTCCTGGTGCAGTCGTTTGACCGCCGGCATCTTTTCTGCTTCCTTGCAAATCTTGATGCCGTCTCCGGCCAGCAGTAGGCGGCCATCAATTTTCGGCAGCGGGCAACGCTCCAGAACGATGTGCCACC
>JAAEQF010000579.1 GCA_024231695.1 FCB group bacterium | reverse complement strand
TATACAGAGGTGGGTTGAAGCTTGTCCCCAGATAAAGATCATAGCTGACGTTTTCAGCCGTTGTGTCGGAAAACGTCCATGCGACGGTCAGATTGATATCCTGTTTATCCGCGCCATTGGCGGGAAATTCGGCTTCGAAAACGGACGTTTCATTCCCCGGTGCGCTGGGTGAATCACAGCCGGCGATTATGAGACCGAGGAATATAAAGAAAATATAGAATAGCGACGTTAGCAGTTTAGTCCCGGACACGATCCACCCTCCCAAAGAGTTTTCTAAATCCATTAGATGATTCAATATCAAGATTGATATAAGTTTTCCTGAGCAATGAGTCAATTAAAAAACCGGCTCCAACATATCCCTTTCATCAGCGCAATTGCATCAGCGTGACAAATAGCAGAAATACAGCGGTAATTGCTGTGATTATTGGATAGATACGGCTTCTGTACCCGTTTCTGGCAGCGAAATGACAATAGGCGAAATGCAGTAACGGCAAAAGGCTGGTTACCAGCAGAAGGTCGAAGGTTCTGCTCCCTGCGCTGATATCTTTGTCGGTCACTGCAACGGATGCAATCCACAAGGCAACATAAAGGGCGACGACAATGAAAATTTGCAAATATAATATGTTGGCCGAACGAACCGGAATCATCTCGGTCGGTGGGGAAGTGCTTTCCGTCTGCAAGACCTGGCCTCGATCCGTTTCCTCAAGCCAGCCGGTGTATCCGCAACGACCGCAGCGTAGAAGTTTTTCACCGCCCTTGTGCGGGCTCATGAAATCGGTCCAGGCGGAAATAATGAAAGTATGACGGCAGGAAGAACACTGGTAGGCAGTGTGGGCCGAATGCCAGTGGACAAGGAGAATACAACCGACGGCGAAAACCCCGATGATAACATAGGGTAGACCATGCCATCCGGCCGCCGCCGGCAAGATGAAGGCCAGCACTGCGACCATCAGCGTGGCGCTCAACTGCAAAATCAGCCGAATATTCAAAACTCAATCTCCATGACTTCAGTATAAATAATATACCTGGGCGGCCTCTGCCACATTCAAAACAAGAATATTATTGTTCGCTACGACTGAAGATATCTTGACTTGAGATCACCCAATCTTGTATTACTGAGATGTATATTTATGAATAATCAAACGACAATTAACTCCGGGCGCAGCCTCAAGCAAAAAATCGGGCTCTGGGCTGGGCCCTCAGCCGGACTGCTTATATTGCTTTTCGCCGATCTGCAGCCCAACAACGTGATGGTTACGCGTTGTGCAGCAGTGGCGGCGTTGATGGCTATCTGGTGGATTACCGAAGCCATCCCCATTCCGGCCACAGCCCTTCTACCGGTAGCCTTGTATCCGCTTCTGGGCATTATGAAGGGAAAAGCTACTGCCGCCATATATTTTAATCATGTCATTTTCCTGTTTATCGGCGGTTTTATCATTGCCCTGGCCATGCAAAGGTGGGAATTGCACCGGCGGATAGCATTAAAAATTATCTTGCTGATTGGGATCAGTCCCCGGCGGATAATTCTGGGCTTTATGGCCGCCACTTTTTTTCTGTCAATGTGGATTTCCAATACGGCTACAACGATGATGATGGTACCGATGGCCATGGCTATAATTATCAAGATGAAGGAGAGTTTCGAGGAAAAACAGGTTCGCCGTTTCGCCGTGGGCCTGCTGATTGCCATTGCCTACGCCGCCTCCATCGGCGGTACTTCCACCCTGATCGGCACTCCGCCCAATCTGGCCTTTTCGCGCATTTTAGTTATTCTATTTCCTCATGCTCCGGAAATCAGTTTCGCCCAATGGATGCTTTTTGCCACACCCTTTGCTCTTATGTTTTTGTTAATTGCCTGGTTTTTTATCACTCGGATTTTCGTGGGAGGTAAAAATCAACCACCCGCCGACATCGCCATCTTTGAGGACGAATACCGGAGGCTGGGAAAAACCGGCTACGAGGAAAAAGTCATTCTGTGCCTGTTCACTCTGGTGGCCCTGCTCTGGTTATTTCGAAAAAGCATAACGTTGGGTTCGTTCACCCTCCCGGGCTGGTCGTCACTTTTTCCGGTGCCCGGTTTTATCGACGACGGTACCATCGCCATCGGTGTGGCTTTGCTGTTATTTATTATCCCGGCCCGAACACGACTCGGCGGGCGCCGCGTGAGAATCATGGACTGGGCCACCGCCAGTCGGCTGAACTGGGGGATAGTCCTCCTCTTCGGCGGAGGTTTTGCCCTGGCCGGCGGTTTTGCCGACTCCGGGCTGGCTGCCTACCTGGGAGGGCAACTGGCCGGACTTAAAAGCCTGCCACCGCTTTTGATCGTTGTCGCTGTCTGTTTGACGCTGACTTTTTTGACTGAGCTGACCTCCAATACCGCCACCACCGAAATATTTCTGCCGATTTTGGGTGCCATGTCGGTGGCCATCGGTGTCAATCCTCTGCTCCTGATGATCCCGGCGACGCTTTCGGCGTCATGTGCCTTCATGTTGCCCGTGGCCACTCCGCCCAACGCTATCGTTTTTGGGACCGGCGAAGTCCAGATGCGGGATATGATGCGCGTCGGTATTTATATGAACCTGATCGGTGTATTGCTGATCACGACCGCGATCTATTTGATCGGTATCTATGTGTTCGGTATCGATCCGGGGCAAATGCCCGCCTGGGCGACCTCGCCAAAAACCCCATAAAAGCGGGCCGTTAATCCATCAATTCGGTTGACAATTTGTTAATATTCCATATATTAGAATATCAGGAATTTTCATCATGAACCAAGCAACTCCGGAAGCAGGTTGGATTTAATGGGCATCGAAACTGTGAGCTGTCCGGAGTGGATTCAGTATACTGACGAAAACTATTTGATCATATAATCTGACGGGAGGATACAGTGCGCACACCCAAGGTTCTTCCAATTCTTTTATTGATAGTTGTAATCATCACCCCCGCTTTTGCGGTTGATGGGAACAAATCGACATCTGAAAACCGAACGGCGGTAGTCGTCAAACAACTGGAAACCGACGCTGTCGAACCGGTGGTTGAAAATGAGCCGGTAACCGAAACCAAACGCACCGGGGAACAGATCAATTGGTGGGTGATGGCTGCGGGCGGCGAGATGAGTGGTATGTCGGAAACC
>JAAEQF010000578.1 GCA_024231695.1 FCB group bacterium | reverse complement strand
GTAATCGAAGATATAACCGGAGCAAAAGTGCGTGGATATCGTGCTTCCGGTTTTTCAGTGACTGAACAGACGCCCTGGTTTTTTGAGGCGCTAATGCGGGCAGAATATATTTATGATTCGTCGGTTTTTCCGGCCGCACGTGGTCATGGAGGAATCAGAACAGGCAGAATAGAACCTTATCGGGCAATCGAACTGTCACCCGGTTTGATCGAATTGCCGATATCGGTGACAAATATACTGAGTAAGAGACTGTGTTTTTTTGGCGGAGGATATCTGCGGCTTTTCCCAGCCTCAATGATCAAACGCGCGGCCCGGAAAGTGCTGAGTGAAAACCGGCCGGTAATATTTTATCTTCATCCGCGCGAAATCGATCCCGATCAGCCTCGTTTACCGATGAACCGGTTCAGGGCTTTCAAGACTTATGTCAATCTTGGAGGAACCGATAAGAAACTTCAATTATTGCTGGATGAATTTGATTGGCTGACCGTTTCCGAGTATATTAAGCTTGATGAAAATCTTAGCGAGATCAAATAATGAAGGCGCGTGACACATCCGGATTCTTTGATTCCTATGCTCATGATTTCGATGCCATCTACGGTGGCCGTCAAATGATATTCAATCGCCTGATCGACCGGCTTTTCCGTCGTAGTATGCGACTTCGTTACCGGAAAACTATTTTGGGCTGTCATCCGGTTGAGGGCAAAACGGCTTTGGATATCGGCTGCGGGCCGGGGCATTATGGTATCGCTCTGGCAAAAATGGGGATGGAAACGGTCTGGGGTGTTGATTTCGCTCCGGCCATGATCGAGATCGCCATCAAAAAGGCGGTTGCCGCCGAAGTCGAGTCTACCAGCCGGTTCATAGTCGATGATTTTCTGAAATTTAATTTTAACCGTACTTTCGACTATACCATCCTGATGGGCTTTATGGATTACATCGTTGACCCGAGTGCGGTTATTGCCAAAGCATTGTCTATAACCACTTCCAAATCTTTTTTCAGCTTTCCCGACTCCGGTGGATTTCTGGCCTGGCAGAGACGTCGTCGTTACCGCCGCCGGTGCGACCTGTTCATGTATCGTCGCGATGAAATTGATAAACTGTTTCGGGGGATGCCTTGCGCCAGTTTCGAGATCGAAAAAATAAGCCGCGACTTTTTTGTTACTGCTCACATGAGCAAATAAAATCGACCAATTACGTCTTGTCCACAAATCCAATATTGCGCATCAAGCCATCATAACCGGTTCGCCCGACGGCTGAGCCCGTGAATATTTCCCGGTAATGATCGAGAGAAAGATTCAGCCATTCCGTCCGGGTCATCGACAACAGGTCGGGGTGAGGAGCAAACGCTTTTTCCCGGTGCAGCACGGAGAAGCGGTTGAAAGGTCAGACCTGTTGACATATATCACAGCCGAATATCCAGTCTCGGTAGGTGCCGGCCATATTGGCGGTAAGATCGCCTTTGTGTTCAATCG
>JAAEQF010000577.1 GCA_024231695.1 FCB group bacterium | reverse complement strand
GGTTAAGCCGTGCCAAAGTTTTGCTAGGGCTGCTATGGAGCCATTCCAAAGGCGTCAAAAGGGTTTTGGCCAGGGGGGCGTTGCTGAGGCTGATTAGTCTGCATGCCCATGCCCATGTTCATGCCGCCGCCCATCATATTCATCTGCTACTGCTGCTACTGACCGCCCATAGGCATTCCTTAACCCATCATAGGCTGGAACCCGCCCATCATTGGCTGGAATCCACCCGCAGCTGGCTGCTATTGCTGCTGACCTGGCTGCTGTCCCTGGCCCATAAGTTGGCTAAAAGGATCACTGCCTGGCAAGTTTTGCGTCTGGAACTGATTAGCCTACGCCACTTGTTGCTTAGCTTCAGCACTTGGCTGTTGCGAGTAGAATTGACTCAGTATGGACATTTTGTCGTTGGAGGGAATCTGGTTATTAGTTGGAGCTGCTAGTGGCTCATTGCCAGCTGCAAAGATATCAGCTAGCGCATCAGTTGCAGGCTACTACTATCCAGCTCCTGCATTTGTTGAGAAAACATCTAGCAAATCATTGGACACCGGCTAAGCTTAAGCTTATGCTTGACCTCCCCCAGATGGCTATTAGGCTGCTCCACCTCCAAAGTCAAAGAACTGATCTGCAGATTGACCTTATCCAGTAGCCTGATTAGAGTTTGCGTTAAAGTCAAAAGTTTGACCATTGTTTTGATTTGCGTCACTTGCAGCTGCAGGGTTACCTGAAACAGAAGCGAAGTCGCCGGCGTTCATCATCTCAAAGAGTCCTAGGTCTTTATCCATTTTGAGCTCTTCTGAAGGATCGTTTGCCTAAGCATTTCCTTCAGGTGCAGGCTACTCTTGCTCAGCGATTCTATCGAGGGCATTGCAAT
>JAAEQF010000576.1 GCA_024231695.1 FCB group bacterium | reverse complement strand
CCCCCGAAAACTTTTGGCTTTCTGGCAGAAAATAGTGGCGGATTTGGAAGCTCCATATTATACACTTACCAACTCTTGAGATTATGACAGGATTGAATTATGGAAAAGAAACACAGCAATAATCTCATCCAAGAGACAATCGATTTTTGGAGCCCGAGATACGGATATGAGATTTCTGAGGAAGAAGCTCGGGAGATTATTGAAATTTAACCGGATTTGCTGAAATCCTTTTGGAATGGGACAGAACATCCAAGGAGTAATACCTCATTATATCCCGCTCCCGTAACTCGTTGTGGTGTTATGATTGTATACCAAATGACCTAGTACGATTTCAGGCACGAATTTTACATGACTCAATGACATAATGTAGGCTATATCAATCTATTATATGCTTGCACCCGTATCTCCTTATGTTATATTTATGGCAATCTTTACAGCTAATTGAGTATGGAGGATGAACAAGGAACCTCAAAAATTACTTAAGGGGCGAATATTTCATATTCGATCGGATGAGAAATGCACAGTCATCTGTACATGTAGCCCAACATAGCATTACGATCCAGTAGTTATTGAAGGATTGATCCGCTGGAAAGTTGTCAAACCGGAAAGCAAAAATGTGAAATAATGACAGGGCGAAACGACGACAAGACCCGCACCCACACTATCCTGACCAAAGGGACAATGGTGTCACACTACCGAATTGTCGAAAAGATCGGCGCAGGTGGAATGGGTGAAGTATATCTGGCCGCAGACACTCAGCTTAAGCGCAACGTTGCCCTTAAATTCCTGCCATCGCATCTCTGTCAGGATAAGGATTGTCGCGCCCGATTCAAACGAGAGGCGCAGGCCGTTGCCAAGCTGAATTATCCGAATATCATCACAATACACGAAGTCGCCGAATACCAGGGTCGACCTTTCTTCGCCATGGAGTTGGTGGAAGGTCAGTCTCTACGCGACCTGGCCAAGGGGAAAGAGCTTGGTATTGACAGAATAATCGAGTTGGCTATACAAATCGGTGATGGACTGGGTGCGGCTCACGAAAAGAAAGTCGTCCACCGTGATATAAAGCCATCCAATATTGTTATTGATGCTTACGGCCGACCGAAGATTCTTGATTTTGGACTGGCTGCAGTTCAAGGCGGGGAGCATCTAACGAAGACCGGTTCGACACTTGGCACATTGCGCTACATGTCACCAGAGCAGGTCGAAGGCAAAGCAGTTGACCACAGGTCAGACCTCTTTTCTCTCGGTGTCGTTCTGTATGAGTTGATCTCTGGCCGCACACCGTTTGAGAAAGCCAATGAAGCGGCAACCCTAAAGTCCATTGGTCAAGACACACCAGAGCCGCTGCAAAGGTATAAGTCCAACATACCTGATGAACTCCAGCGCACAGTCTCCAAGCTACTTGAAAAAGATCCCTCCCTTCGTTATCAGCACGCCGATGATGTCGTTAGCGATCTCAAGCGTTTGATCACTCCGACTCAGAGTTCGATCATTGCCTCGCCAACCGGAAAGATCTCATCCCGCCTGACCAAGGTACTTGCTCCAGCGCTGGTGGTGATTATTGCATTAGCCGTTTTGGTTCTCAAGCCTTGGCAATTTGAAATCAGCCCCAATCAGGAGGCGATTGCCGCTGAGAATCGACTGGCCGTTATGTATTTTGACAACCTAGCTGATCCGGTCGACAGTCAAAAGTTGGGCGAAATCGCCACCAATCTGTTGATTACCGATCTATCCGAGTCGCACTACGTGCAGGTGGTGTCAAGCCAACGGCTTTACGATATTCTGAAAATGCTCGGACGCGAGGGGGAAAAGAGAATCGATCGCACGGTGGCATCGCAAATCGCTGAGAGAGCTAAGGCCAAATGGATGCTACACGGAAGTATTCTCAGAACCGACCCGCAAATAGTAATTACCGCAGAACTTACGGAGGTGTCGTCGGGGACCTCGGTAGCGACGCAACGAATCAACGGAGAACCGGGCCAGGATATCTTCGCCCTAGTCGACAAACTGACCGTTGAAATCAAAAGTGATTTATCCCTCCCGGCAGAAGCAATGTCCGAACCGGATCGTCCGGTGGCCAAAGTAACCACGCGCTCTCCCGAGGCCTATAGATACTATCTTGAAGGTGTCGATTTTGGCTACAAGCAATACAATACTGAGGCCAAACAGGCCCTTCAGAGAGCTGTAGAACTGGATTCAACTTTCGCAATGGCCTACTATCGGTTGGCTGAGATGACCGGTCTCTCCGCGAAAAAGGAGTACATAGCCAAGGCACTACAGTATTCCGTAAATGTGAATGATTTCGAGAGGCTCGCTATTGAAGGGTATCACGCCTATGCAAACGGTGACATTGAGACGGCCATCGCGAAGGGCAATGAGATCCTCAAACAATATCCCGACAACAAGGAAGCATATTACAACCTTGGGATCCTCTTCGAATTCAGTCGGGATGATGTTTCTAAGGCTATCCCGTATTACAGAAAAGCGATTGAAGTAGATTCCCTCTACGGAACTGCCTACAATCAACTGGCCTATGCCTACAATGGGATTGGCGATTACGAAAACTCCATTTGGGCGATCAGCAAATACATTGAGTTCGCACCCGATGAAGCCAACCCGTATGATACCAGAGGTGATTTTTATGCCCTTTACGGCAAACTTGACCAGGCAATTGAGTCATTCGAAAAAGCACTTCAGATTAAGCCCGACTTCTACGCATCGAGATTCAAACTGGGGCACATGTATCTATTCAATAGGGATTACGAAAAGGCCGACAGCTCATATCGCACGCTCTGTTCCGATAGCAATCCTTTTAGGCGGGCTCTTGGAAGATTGTATCTGGCCTATGTCCCAATGTGTCAGGGGAAGTTGGATGAGGCTCTCAGGACGGTGGACGATTTGGTTGTTGCAGGACGGATTGAACAGGATGAGATGGGGGAGGCAGATTTCCATCATTTAAGGTCAGTCATTTTCGAAGAAAAGAACGAGTTGGCGACGGCTCTGACCGAAATGGAAAGAGGAACGGAAGAGTATTTCAAGACTCATCCAGAAGAATGGTTTTTTTTCCGCCACGACCATATTCGATTGCTTGCAGAAAACAAGGATTTCAGAAAGGCTCGGTTAGAATGCGATATCTTTCGTGACGAAATCGAGGAACATGACTCATCGGCAATCTGGTGCTACTGGCATGGATTGGGTTGTTTGGAGTTCGCACAGGGGAATTACGAGAAGTCCATAGCCCATTTTAAAGAAGCACTTAAAGGTGACGCTTTCTTCGCAACCCGATACATGCTTGGCCTCTCATACTTAAAGGCGGGCAACCTGGGTGAAGCGGTGAGTCAACTTGATTCGACCCAGAAGAGATATGAATCTAGCCGGGTAGGATCAATCATCTGGTCAGTAAAGGTCCATTACTACCTCGGCCAAGCCTACGAACAATCGGGCTGGAACGCAAAGGCGATTGAACAGTACAAAACCTTTCTGGATATCTGGAAGGATGCCGACGAGGGCCTTAAGTCAGTTGATGATGCGAGAGAACGGTTGGCGAATCTGCAACCAGGAATGTAAGAGTCCATTGTTGGCGCAAAAAACGGTCACAATTTGGTCACAATAGGGTGTAAGTCATCTATTACCGCTGTGCCATATTTGTGCCAACGCTTGAGTAAAACAGACAAAACCAGACAAAAACAAGTAAAACCAAACAAAAAATGGAATCCTCTTGCCATATTTAGACTTAAACCCTAAATAGCACTCTTTCAATAGCTTGTAAAATATCCTGTCGGAGAATCCTACCTCCTCCGCATGCAAAAGCAAGTCTTTGGCTGTCGCCTGCATAACCAAACGATCTACCTCGAAAATGAAAATTCTATACTTGTCCCAGCTTCCCCGCCATTGATTTACTTACGGTCTAACATATTGATAGATTAATTGTTTGCTAAAGGTGAGAGTACCTCCGATATAAGAGTTACAAGCCGCTTACCAGCACTTCCGTCTGTATCTAAACGGGGATGATAACAAGCAATACTCAAACCTTCTATTTTACTTGAGTTCCATACGAGTTTCAAAAAACTTTGGATTTCTTCAAAATTAAAGCCACCGGGTTCCGGGAACATCACTGGCATTACATCCGGATCGAGAACATCAACATCAAAATGAAGCCATACAGGAAGCTCTCTTTGAGTGAAGCCTCGCAGGCCCTCCTTTACAGCAGAATCAATTCCGATTTTCGTTATCCGTTGTTGATCATACACCTCAATATCCGACTCAGCGATGTGATCCCAGGCTCTGATACCATACACCACAACATCTCGATCATTGAGCATGGGATACTTGCCGGCGAGATGCGTGATTTGATCGGGGCCGCGACCGGTCAGAATCGCCAGTTCCATATCGGCCGGATCACCGGTTGGCGAGGTATCAGCCGTATGAAAATCAGCGTGGCCATCGAGGAAAACAAGGCCGGTGTTGGTTTTCTTTTGCACTAATGCAGAGAAAATACCGACCAGCATCCGACAATCACCGCCCAATACCAATGGAAAAGAATTGCGGTCAAGTATGGCACCAACCGTCTGTGACAGTTTCTGCGAGAGACCAAGCCATAAATCAAAATCGTTAATTCCGGTTTCAGGATCACGAATGTCGTGACCTTGAAATCCATTTATATCGCCCAAATCATCGACGACATGACCATTGGCCGATAATAATGACACTAATCCGGCCTGACGTAATCCATCTGCCGGGTTTTCAATATCGGGATGGGTGCCCAGTCCATTGAATGGAGCGCCTATAATCTCAATCTTCATTTTTATTTCACTTTCAAAATTTGGTAAAGGATGACACCTTGGATTGCAGCTAATCTTTTTTATCTTCTCTGATGCCGGTCTTTAATAGTTTTATTACAGCTTCCTCTGTTTCCAATCCGTCATAATCTTTTTGATGACCGTATTTTATTCCGTTCTTTTCATTTTCAATAATACATTTGGCTAATTCTTCCAAACCCTCATCTTTTATGAAACGAACAAATGCCCCTAATCTTAAATCATGAGATTCTGAGAACATGTCCTTCCCACAATTGAAATCCTCGCATTCCCAGCAACCGCTTAAGTTGCGCTCTTTACAACATTTGTATTGATAACATCCTTTTTCAGATAAATATCTTGCGCAACGATTATTTTTGGATTTACATCCACCGCAATCTTTGGCCAGATGACATAGACTGCAAATCAATCCACAGTATCCAATATTATCGATTATTTCATCAATTTTCAATTCGGCTCCCTTGTCTTATGCCATCGCCAGCCAAGGCTTTCGATCCACGTGCTCGAATATAACTTTGAACAAGAAAAAAATCAACTTTTCAGACATCGTTAGTACTCATTACCCCAGCCTAAAGGCTGGGGTACCCCAATCATCGGGAAAGTCGGATTTGTATTTAAACTCCGGAAAAATCTTTGAAGTCCGGGTACCCCAACCCTTCCAGGGTTGGGGATGAGAGGACTAAATCTCAATCGCATCCATTTGAACCGGAATATCTTTACAGCCAATATACCAATTGTGGCTGGACCATCTCCAGTCCGCCGAATTCTTTACCAGGCCCGCCGTAACGGGATTCTTGTGACAATATATTATTTTCTCCTTAGTTGTTTTGCCGGTCCGGCAGTTGTGATCGAAGCATCGTGGTATCCATAATGCCCGCTTGAGGGTACTTTTTTTGCCGAACCTGCAATTGGGTAAGCATGGGATAATTGATCTGGCGAAAATAATCCAAGATTTTTCGGGCGGATTTGGCTTTGATTTCGCCGATAACGGGACCAACGCTCATTGCGCTTGATGGATAGATGACCAGGTGTACATGGTCTGGCATTATCACGTAGGCATAGAGTTTGAATTTATGGCGATTTCTTGCCGCAGCAAGTTCTTCAAGGAATAGAATTTTAGTGTGATCTTCCAGCAACAATCTTAGTCTTCGAAAACATGAAATTGTTATAAATCGTGCGGTGCCTAAATTATCAAAATGCTTTAATCGTGACATATCTTGTTTTCCCCCAGCCTGAAGGCTGGGGTACCCCAATCACCGGGATTATCGAACCGGGTAGCCAACCCTTCCGGACTTGGAGAATATATTATCCGTAAATCTTCTTATATTTCACAATCACAAATTCCTAATCCGCTCACAGCCATAAATTTCTATCTAAAGACCGGTAGCCGATGGCTTCGGCGATGTGAGGGGTGTCGATGTGATCGACGCCTTCCAGATCGGCGATAGTGCGGGCGACTTTGAGTATCCGATCATAAGCCCTGGCCGACAGACCCTGTTTGGTGATAGCCAGCCGCAGAAGCGATTTGGCTTTGTCGTCGATATCGCAAATCTCACGGATCATTTTCGATTCCATGTGAGCGTTGCAGTAGATCGAATCTTTGCCCTTGAATCGTTCCAGTTGTTTTTTGCGGGCCAGATTGACTCGGTCACGAATCGGTTTTGACTTTTCGCCACTGGCATCCGATGACAACTCTTTGAAATTGACCGCCGGGACCTCGATATGAATATCGATCCGGTCCATCAAAGGCCCCGAAAGGCGGGACATGTATTTTTGAATCTGGGCCGAGGAGCAACTGCATTCGTGGGAATTGTCGCCATGATAACCGCAGGGGCAGGGATTCATGGCCGCGGCCAGCATGAAATTGGCCGGGTAAGCCAGCGAGATGGCCGCTCGGGAAATGGTAACTTCGCCGTCCTCCAAAGGTTGACGCAGGACTTCCAATGCTTCGCGGCGGAATTCGGCGATTTCGTCAAGGAACAAGACGCCGTGATGAGCCAGCGATACTTCACCCGGTTTGGGGATTGATCCGCCGCCGATCAGACCGGCATTGGAGGTCGTGTGATGCGGGTCGCGGAACGGCCGGGTAGCAACCAAAGCGGTGTCTTTGGGCAAAACTCCGGCCACGGAATGAATCTTGGTGGTTTCGAGGGCCTCAGCGAGGGTCATGTTGGGGAGGATTGTCGGCAGTCGGCGGGCCATCATGGTTTTGCCTGAACCGGGCGGGCCGACGAGAATAATATTATGCCCTCCGGCGGCGGCCACTTCCAGCGCCCGTTTAGCCGATTCCTGCCCGCGGACATCGGAAAAATCGATATCGTAGCGGCGGGATTCCTCGAACACCGATTCGATGTCGATTTCATAAGGTTTGATACTGACTGCGCCTTCGAGAAATCCGATAATTTCGGTCAGCGACTTGGCCGGATAAACGTCGATCCCCTGAGCCATGGCCGCTTCTTTGGCATTATCCACCGGGACAATGAATTTGGTGGAATTGTTTTCGGAGGCATGGATGGCCATCGGCAATATTCCGGGGATTGGTCGAATCTGGCCGTCGAGAGCCAGTTCGCCGATAATGATGAACTCATCGTATACGTCGCGCAGTATCTGGCCGGTGGCGGCCAGAATACCGACAGCCATCGGTAAATCGAACCCGGAACCTTCTTTTTTGATGTCGGCCGGAGCGAGATTGATGGTGATTTTTTTGGCCGGGAAGATGAAATCGGAATTTTTGATGGCTGACTGAACCCGTTCTTTGGATTCCTTGACGGCGGCGTCGGGTAAGCCAACGGTGACAAATGACGGCAGCATTTGTTGAACGTCAGCTTCGACTTCAACCGTGTAAGCGTCAATACCCGACGTAGCGGCAGATAAGATTTTTGATAGCATAATCTATTTTCAGCTAAATTATGAAAGTAATCAATTATAAAGCAATATTACATGAATCCAAATCACTTTTTTGCATTTTCAGGCCGATTTTTTTAGCCTTGCCAAAGCACCTGCGGTCATGTATTTTGGCGGCTGGTTCGAACCCGAGTTTTTTTAAGCCTCCGATGCCGGAGAATGTATAATGAGTATGAAAAAAGAGCATATTTTTGCAATACAGGCCGTGATTTTGATACTGGCCGCGGCTATTATGGTCTCTTTCGGATGCAGTGATCCCGGCCGCTACGACGAAACCACTACATCGATCGCCGGAAGAGTGGTGGTTTATGAATCGGTAACCGTTCCGCCGATGGATGATCCGAAAGACGATATTTGGGATAAACCCCTGATCGGGGCCATTACCGTCGGAGAGGATGCCGATTATTCCGATCTGCTGGGGCAGAAAACGGTTGCTGTGCAGGCCATTATCGCCGAAAACAGGTTGTATCTCCGGGCTGAATGGAATGATAATACGCACAATATCCGACCCAATTATATTATTCATTCCCGGGATACGCTTAGAGATTCGCTTGAAGTGGATACTGCGGTCATCGCCAATTGGGCTCGAACGACAATTCCGTATTTTACCGCTGTTGTCACCGACACGGTCCTCTGCGACAGCCTGCCCGATACGACCGATTGTACTTCCGGCGAAATGGTGATCGTCATCGATACCATTGAAGTTGCATCTTCTGACAGCCTTGGTCAGGATCATTTTTCCATAATGTGGGATGTCGGCGACAACGGAGATTATCTTTCCGGTGGCGAGGCTTCCGATTGCCGGACTATGTGTCATCGGGTAGGTAACTATTCGCCGCTGGGACACCGGATGTACACAACCGGCGGTGGCCATGTTGACGTCTGGAACTGGCAATCCGGAATCACCGATCCGGTGCTTCTGGCCAGCGATGAATACTGGAGTTCTCAGGGGCGGGAAGTCGATTTTCATACGCAATTGATTGCCGACACCAACTGGAATTCACTCGATGAAGTGCCGGTATATTCTCATCAAACCGATTCGGCTTTTGATGGTAGCACCCTTTTTGCCGACGAGGCGGTAACCTTTGACGAGGCTATCGACTATCCCGACAATTATATTATGCCGGGTTATGTCCTGCATAAGGAAGTTCTCGGTCCGGGCGCTTCCATTGCCGATGTCGAGGCGTTTTCCACCTGGAACTGGAGCAATTACATCGGCAGATGGCAAGTAGTTCTGAGCCGGGCGCTTAGCACAGGTGAAAGCGACGATATTGATTTTTCGACAATCGCCTCGGGTGATTCAGTTCTGGTGACGATTTCCGTGGCCAATGACGGTAACCGTTTTCATTCCGGTTCAAAGCCTTTTTATATTGTTTTTCCCTGATGGAATTCGGCCGGCGTTAAACCGGCCGCCGGGGTGACTATCGGCAAGATTACGGTTTTATCCCTTTCGTGTTCTATTCGTTCGGGTTTTCCTTTTTAGACAAGATCATAATTTTCTTCGGGCACATTTGTTTCTCCAAGCCTTGCCCAAAACGTTAATGTGCGGTATATTTATGGACATTTTAGGCGACGAGCTGGCCGGAATATGGCCGGAGCAGGCATAAAAGGAGGAGATGATGGCTTTGAAGACCGCCGCTGAATACCGGGATTCATTAAAAGCAATGCGTTCGAATATACATAAATTCGGAAAACAGATCGAGGATGTGACCGTCGATCCGGCCACCAAAAACACTATCGCCGGGCATGCGGCTTTGTTCGATGCTCAGCATGATACTCAATTCAAGGATATGGTGACGACGACGTCGCATTTGACCGGCGAACGAATCAGCCGCTATCTGTCGATTATCCAGTCGGCCGATGATATGATCGCCAACAGCCGGATGAAAAGGTTTGCTTTCAACCGGACCGGTACCTGCACCGGTGGCCGCTGTGTTGGCTGGACAGCCTTGAATTCAATGTTTGTGACGACCTACGACTGTGACCAGAAAACCGGCAGTGACTATCATGAACGTTTATTAAAATGGTTGAAAGAGGCTCAAGCCCGCGATATCACTATTGCCGGAGCCCTGACCGATCCCAAAGGCGACCGAACCAAAAAGCCGTCACAGCAGGACGATCCCGACATGAATTTGCGCATTGTCGAAAAGCGCGACGACGGAATAGTCGTTCGGGGAGCCAAGGTGATGATTTGCGGAGTGGCCGCGGCCAACGAGATATTTATTTTACCGGGATCGGCTTATGGCGAGGAAGACGCCGACTATGCCGTTTCTTTCGTCATCCCCCGCGATATCGAAAACCTGACTATCGTCGAGGCCCGTCATCCCAGCGACGACCGCGACGGGGGGGAGGGATTCGATAACCCGAATATTTGCGGCGGGATAACTCAGGCTTATCTATTTTTCGAGGATGTGTTCGTACCCAATGAACGGATTTTCCTTTGCGGTGAATACCGGTTTGCCAAGTCGGCGGTGTTTAATTTTATCGCTCCCTATCGGTCGGCGATTGGCGGATGTGTGGCCGGGCAGGGAGATATAAAAATCGGCGCGGCGATATTGACTGCTCGGGCCAACGGCTTGCCGGCCAAAGTGTTCAAGGATAAACTGGCCCAAATGCAGGTCAATAACGAAACCACTTTCGGCGTCGGCATCGCTGCTTCGGCCCTGGGGAAAAAACATCCATCGGGCGCCTGGCAGCCGGATATGCTGATGGCCAATGTCAACAAAGTCCACGTGGCGACATTGCCGTATGAGACCTCAAGGCTGGCCCAGGATATCGGCGGGGGAATCGCGGAGACGGGCTGTATGCCCTCGACGGCCGATTTCGAATCTGATGATTACGGGCATTTGATTAAAAAATATATGAAAGCGGTTGTTTCAGGCGAGACGAGGGCGCGGGCGGCGCGGCTGGTGGAATGGGCTACGATTGGTGCCGGAGTGCCCGGCTGTATGCATGGCGGAGGATCGCCGGACGGGGCGAAAATGTTGATTAATATGTTATCCGGACTGGAAGAGAAGGTCGAACTGGCCCGGCGATTGGCCGGTATCACCGAGGAAGTCCCCGAACCGGCCAAGAAGAAATAAAAATATAAAACCCGGCCGTCGCCCTGGCGGCCGGGTTATTTGATTCGTGATAAGTAGTGTTCATGGTCCGCAGGCGTCAAGTGGGGCCGAACCGCCTTTGAAAACAAAATTTATCAAATGGACGGCATCGCCCACGTTGAGATCGCCATTGCCGTCAGCGTCGCTCAGACAATCCACGAATGACGCCGGGCCGTTTTTGAAGACATAATTGATAAGATAAACGGCGTCGCCGACGTTAACGGCCTGATCCCAATTGGCATCCCCGCTGGTATAGACGAACTTGACCGGCCAGCAACGTTCGCCGATGCCCCAGACTTCAGGGGTAGTGTTATTGCTGAATTCGCAAACAAAAAGAAAATCCCATGCAGTCCCGATATTTGTACTGTCAATACAGATGGTCATGACTTCATCGTCGGCGGGACCGGAAGCAATGAACTGCATGGTAAGAGCATGTTCCAGAGGTCCAGCTGGCATTAATGGAGCAGTGTTATGCACTCCACCAATACAAAAACGGTCAGGTGATGTTCCAGACCAATCGGTCGAGGAATCTACGATGGTCAAGCCCAGATGCGCCATATCCCAAATATCCCAAGGAGGCCACATGCGGCTACCTTCTACGGCCGTGACATGATTCCACGCCGTATCGGCGTAGCAGATGAGGGGTGGATAACTGCAACTGGTACTTATCTGAAATATATCCTCTTTCCACTCCCAGCCGGCGCCGTCGTTGGAATAGACTTCAAAGCCGGTGGTGAAAGCCGACAAGGGTTCATCGTTTTCAAAATAATAGTCGAAGCTGGCCTGAACTCCCGTCCAGATGGTATCGACGTCGGGATTGTCGCCCTGACGGATCTTGACGTCAATGCGATTTTCAGAAATGGCCACTCCCGACAGGAGTAGAAAAATACCAAGAAAGGAAAAACAGCGTTTCATGACTTATCCTTCTATGAAAACTATCTATATTTCAATAATCCGAGCTTAGATGTATATTAAATAACGATCATACAACGACTTGTGATGGAAGCGAAAAGTCAAGTGTGCGCCGAGGCACAATCCTCCCAGTAGTATAATGATAACCGATTCTGTCCTATTTGTCAACAAGATAGTTGATATTGTACTCCTGTTTTGCGTAATCAGGGCGTAGATTGTCTTTTTTTGGTTACGGGAACGGAGGTGTTTGGCCGATGATTCTTATATAAAGGGATAAGGAAAAAGGTGTTGACCGAGGTTTGCCTTTTGCGTATAATATAGGTCTTATAAATATTTGGGGCCCATAGCTCAGTTGGTTAGAGCAGCTGACTCATAATCAGCGGGTCCCAGGTTCGAGTCCTGGTGGGCCCAATTGGTCTTTGAGGAGTGAATTTGTGGTAAGGGCAATTAGCTCAGTTGGTTAGAGCGTTCGGTTCACATCCGAGAGGTCACTGGTTCGAATCCAGTATTGCCCACCATTAGAGAAAGCGGTCTGGTGTATAAACGACACTTTGACATAACGCGGCGTATGCAGGCAGTCTGTCGATGCTTGATTGTGTACGCCGAGCGACAAGACTACAACAAGGTGCCTGTCATAAATAGTGATGGGCACCTTTTTTTGTCTTGTAATTCCATGCCCAAAGGAGCTTTAGATGAACGGTGATCTGGAATTACTGCTTAAACTGCAGAACGTTGACTATGACCTGGGGGAGTTGGAGAGGTCAAAGGAATACATTCCGGATATGATGGACAACTTGCGCAAGGAAATTGATGAGTCGAAAAAGAATCTGGAGACAACCAAGGAAGTGCTGACCAGTTCCAAGCTGGAGCAAAAAGATATCGATCTTCAGCTTCAGGAAAAGCAGGAGCGGTTGAAGTCTCTTCAGGATCGGATGATGGCCATCAAGACCAACAAGGAATACGACGCGTTGGTTTCGGAAATCGACCAGATTAAAGAAGAACTATCCAACCTCGAACTGCGCGGTCTGGAACTGATTGAGATTATTGAAAATGCTGAAAAGGAACTGGCCGGATTGGATGATAAGTTAAACGGCGTCAAGAATATCAATGACGAGCAATTATCCAGTCTGCAACAGCAAATCGATTCGGTTGGCGGTAAAATCAGCGAAAAAGAAAATGAGCGCAAGGATTTGCTGGGGCATATCAATAAACGGGCTATCGCCGTTTATGAACGGGTGCGCCGGGGAAAAGGTGGGGCCGTGGTAGTGGCTGTCAAGAAAAGAGCCTGTGGTGCCTGCTTCAAAGCTCTTCCTCCGCAACGTATTCAGGAAATCAAAAGGGGTGAAAAGATTATCACCTGCGACAGTTGCGGCCGGATGCTGATTTGGACAGATCACAGCGAGCATTAAGAAACGGATTTCATATGGCCAGAATTTTGGAACAGGACGGTCTGACATTTGATGATGTTCTGCTGGTGCCGGGATATTCCCAGGTATTGCCTGCGGATGTCAACATATCTACACGACTGACCTCGAAAATCAGTCTCAATATCCCTCTGATTTCGGCGGCAATGGATACGGTCACTGAATCGGGAATGGCCATTGCTATTGCCCGTCAGGGCGGTCTTGGGATAATTCATAAAAATCTCTCGCCTGACATTCAGGCGGCCGAAGTTGCCAAGGTGAAAAGATCCGAATCCGGCATGATTGTCGATCCAATCACAATGGCGCCGGACAAAAAAATCAGCGATGCGTTGGAAGTCATGCAGCACTACTCAATTTCCGGTATTCCCATCACCGAAGGCGAAAAACTCGTTGGTATTCTCACCAATCGTGATTTGCGTTTTCACACCGATCTTTCCAAAACAATTCGGGAGGTTATGACCAAGGATCCGTTGGTCACCGTTCCCGAAGGTACCGAAATGGAAGAGGCCGAGGTGTTGTTGCATAAAAACCGGATTGAAAAGCTATTGATTGTTGACGACAATTACAATCTCAAGGGAATGATTACCGTCAAGGATATCGCCAAGCGGATTCTTTTCCCCGGGGCCTGTAAAGACAATCGCGGGCGGCTCAGGGTTGGTGGCGCTATCGGCGTGTCCAAGGACCTTCAGGAGCGATGTGAAAAGCTAGTGGCGGCCGGGGTTGACATACTTTGTGTCGATTCTTCTCACGGTCATTCAGCCGGAGTGATTAATACGGTAAAGGACATCCGAAAAAAATTCCCCGAGATAGACATAATGGCCGGCAATGTGGCCACCCCGGGAGGGGCTCGGGCATTGATCGACGCCGGCGCCAACTGCATCAAGGTTGGTATCGGACCGGGTTCGATCTGTACGACTCGGGTGGTGACCGGGGCAGGTGTACCGCAATTGACGGCGGTTATGAGTACCGTGGAAGAGGCGGAAAAGGACAATATTCCAATTATCGCTGATGGCGGTATCAAATATTCCGGCGATATTGCCAAAGCATTGGCGGCCGGGGCTGAGGCGGTTATGATCGGTTCCCTTTTTGGCGGTACCGATGAGGCGCCCGGCGAGAAAATCTTGTTTGAGGGCCGGACTTATAAAGTATATCGTGGCATGGGTTCGGTGGAAGCGATGAAAAAAGGAAGTCGTGACCGCTATTTTCAGGAGCATGCCGAGGATTCCTCCAAATTTGTTCCTGAAGGAGTCGAGGGGCGGGTGCCATACAAGGGTCCTCTGGCCGATTCCATTTATCAATTGATTGGCGGGGTTCGGGCCGGGATGGGAATTGTTGGCGCTGATGATCTTAAACAATTGCGTGAAAAGGCCAAATTCATTAGAATAACGGCAGCGGGAGTTGCCGAATCACACCCTCATGGAGTGGCTATCTCCAAAGAGGCGCCGAATTATCAGCGGCGCTTTTAGAAACGAAGATGTTGTAGTTTAATATAAACCGTAGCGGAAAGCAGGATAAACGATCGCGTCTTATGACGTAAGTCCAGGATGAGGAAAGTCCGGGCTCCAAAGGGCCAGGGTGCCCCGTAACGCGGGGGCGGAGTAATCCGACGGAAAGTGTCGCAGAAAATAACAGCCTACCTGTTTCCTTATTAGGAAACAGCGGCAATGGTGAAAACGTGGTGTAAGAGACCACGGTCTGCCCTGGAGACAGGGCGGTCGGACAAACCCCACCCGGAGCAAAGCCAAATAGGGAAGGATGAGGTTGGCTCGCCTCGTTTGACTTCCGGGTAGGCCGCATGAGAATATGGGCAACCATATTCCCAGATAGATGATCGTTCGTCAGTTATTGATGACAAAACCCGGCTTATTTCCTGCTTTTTGCTACCATAGGAAATATCTCCATGACTTGGGGTGAGAGAATCAATACCCAGCTATGGGTTCTTGCCATGGACCCTCCCGATCAATTGGTAAATGAACTGGCATCGCAAACCGGGATGCCCAGGGCGGTAATCCGCATATTAGTCAATCGCAAGCTTGATACAATCGAAAAAATCAAGGCCTATCTGGAACCCAGCCTGAACGATCTCTCCGATCCGTTCATTTTGAAGGATATGGATGCGGCCGTGACCCGAATTACTGATGCCTTGCGGGAGAATGAGCGGATTATGATCTACGGCGATTATGACGTAGATGGTATCACGGCCACGTCACTCCTTTTTCTCATTTTTAACCGTTTGGGAGCCCAGGTTGATTTTTATCTGCCCAACAGGCTGACCGAAGGATATGGTCTGACCAAAGAGGGAATTGACGAAGCCAAAAACCGGGGTATCACCCTTATGGTTTCCGTCGATACCGGAATTACGGCCATCGACGAAGTGAAATACGCCAAGTCACAGGGAATAGAATGTATTATCACCGATCATCATGAGGTGGGAGATTTTCTTCCCGAAGCGGTAGCCATTGTCAATCATAAGCAGCCCGATTGTCCTTATGACGGGGCCGAACTGGCTGGCGTCGGCGTGGCCTTCAAGCTGGCTCAGGCTCTCTACCGTCGTCTCGGTCAGGACGAATCCGAATTGGAGGAACATCTCGATCTGGTGGCTCTGGGCACATCGGCCGATATCGTTCCGCTTCTTGGCGAAAACCGGACTTTGACCAAATTCGGTTTTCAGCAAATTGCCCGAACCACAAAACCGGGACTCAAATCGCTGGCCTTCATTTCGGGCTTGATGGGCAAAGAGATCGGTACCGGACAGGTTGCGTTCGTACTGGCTCCAAGGATTAATGCCATCGGCCGTCTGGGCGACGCCCAGCATGCCATCCGCCTGTTGACAACCAAGGATGAACAGTTAGCCGCAAAAATCGCCCGAGAGCTTGATAGTGAAAACCGGCGGCGAAAGACTATCGACGAAACCACGCTCAAAGAGGCTCTGGATCAAATCGGTGAGCAATGCGATTTTGAAAAGGACAAAGCCATCGTGCTTTGTTCCGAGGGTTGGCATCTGGGAGTTATCGGCATTGTTGCTTCGCGTATTGTCGAAAAGCATCATCTGCCGACGGTTCTGATTGCCATTGATAAGGGCGAGGGAAAGGGATCGGCCCGGTCGATACCCGGTTTCCATCTGACGGAAGCTCTTAAAAAATGCGAGGATTTGTTGATCCGTTTTGGCGGCCACAAATATGCTGCCGGGCTGACCATCAAGCCGGAGAACGTAGAGGCTTTTCGGAAACGATTGGTTGATGTTTCGCGGGAAATGTTATCCGATGAGGATATGATTTCCAAACTGCATATCGATGCCGAGATAGAGTTGGACAGCATCGACAACACATTCCTTGATCTTTTGGAAACTTTCAATCCTTTCGGGCCGATGAATATGCGCCCGGTGTTTCTGACCCGTAATATCGAAGTGGTCGGCCAGCCGTATTTGGTGGGCCGCAATCATCTGAAAATGAAAGTCCGCAAAGGCGAGAAAGTCATTGATGTCATCGGCTTCGGTTTTGGCGATTTGGTCAGACCACTGGCTACGCGTACGGGTACCATCGATATGATCTATGTTATCGAGTATAATCACTGGAACGGCGTCACCCGTATTCAGTTGCGCGTCAAGGATATCAAATTCGACGTCGGTGAAATAGCCCGAGGAAACGCTCCGTAATCATGTCGCTCTATTCGCAGTTTCTTGAGGGGTCGGAAGTTGCCCTTTCCAAAATTATCAGCCACATAGAAAATCGCAGTGCTGGATATCAGGAACTGCTATCGAAATTGTACCGGAATAATGGGAAGGCCTTTCGAATTGGTATGACTGGTCCTCCGGGAGCAGGCAAATCGTCCCTGGTCAATCATCTGGCCGGTCTGTTTCTGGCCGATGGTCGGCGGGTAGCGATTGTCTGTGTCGATCCCAGTTCACCGTTTACCGGCGGCGCTTTACTTGGCGACCGTCTGCGTATGCAGGATATCCCGCTGGATAAAGGCGTCTTTATTCGGTCGATGGGCAGTCGCGGTTCCAGCGGCGGTTTGGCAGCGGCGACTTCCAATGTTGCCGTGGCACTGGATGCATTCGGCTTCGATACGGTTATTATCGAAACTGTCGGGGTGGGGCAGATGGAACTGGACATTATCGATGCCTGCGACACGGTTGTGGTCACGCTGGTCCCCGAATCGGGCGATGCTATTCAGGCGCTCAAAGCCGGCCTGATGGAAATCGCCGATGTTTTTGCGGTCAACAAGGCCGATCGGGTTGGGGCGGATCGGATGGTTTATGACCTGCAAATGGCTCTGGAGATGAAAACCGGCAAGTCTGACTGGGAGGTTCCGATTGTGGCTACTCAGGCGGTTAACAATCAGAACATCGATCAACTATATACCGATATTACCGCGCACAGGAAATACCTTGAACAGACCGGAAACCTGACCCGTAAACGGGGCGATCAGATCAGGAAAAAAGTGGAGCAGGTTATCCTTCGTTCTTTATTGAATGATATCAACGGTTCGGTCCTGGACGATCAGGCTTTGGGTGAGATCGTCCAACGAATTCTTTCCGGGCAGGACGATCCCTATTCTGTCGGTCGGGAACTGTATCGACGTTTCAAAAAGATGGACTAACCGCAGTATTTCTCAATACTTTTATTGATTTTACCGTTACATCCGACTTTTTCGTTCTGGCCCTGGTTGCCGAACGGCCAATAATTAAAAAGTTCAGAACAACTTCAACTTGCGTCAAGCATTAGAAACAGCTTAAATTAACTCACAAGCAAGCAATGGCGAGTGCATAAAAGCTAAAGGAGGATAAATTGAGCATGTTTGGATTGACCGAAGAGCAACGTGAATTCGGCGAACTGGCGCGTGATTTTTGTAAGAAACGTCTGATTCCGGTGGCCAGGAAATTTGATGAGGAAGGTATTCCCGCGGAATTTATTGCCGAATTGACAGAGCTCGGATATCTGGGCTGTTCCATTCCGGAAGAATATGGCGGGATGGGTGTTGATCTGTTTTCGATGACCAACATAATTGAGGAGTTTTCCCGCGCCAGCGGCGGTGTGGCCACTCTGGTCGGCGCTCATCTGGGGCTTGGCTGTAAGTCACTGGAATTATTCGGCAATGACGAGCAGAAAAAGAAATATCTGCCGCTGATGGCCAAAGGAGGGATTACTTCCTTCTGTCTTACCGAGCCAAATGCCGGAACCGACGTATTTTCCATTGAGGCCAAAGCCGAGACCAGCGGAGATTCCTTTATTTTAAATGGGGAAAAGCAGTTTATCACCTCGGCTGATATCGCCGACTTTTTTGTTGTCTTCTGCAAATCGGAAAAGGGCCCGACGGCTTTTATCGTTGAGCGGGATTTCGGTGGTATATCGATCGGGTCGCCCGAAAAGAAACTGGGCATCAGATCATCTAAAACCTGCAGTGTCTGTTTCCAGGATGTCAAAGTTCCGGCCGAAAATATTCTCGGCCCTATAGGAAAAGGTCTCAGAGTAGCCCTCAGCGTTCTGGATTACGGTCGTTTGGGTGTCTCCGGTATTGCTCTTGGTATTGCCGAGCAGGCTTTTTCGGAAGCGGTTGAATTTTCTCAAAACCGAGTTCAATTTGGAAAAACGATTTCGAGTTTCCAGGCGACCCAGTTTAAGTTTGCCGATATGCGCGTCGAGATCGACGCCGCCCGCTATCTTTTGTATTATGCTCTCGGCAAAGCCGTCGATGGCGAGCGTTTTTCGCTCGAAGCAGCCAAAGCTAAACTGAAAACTTCGGAGGTGGCCAGTTATGTAGCCGATGAGAGTATTCAGATCCATGGCGGCTACGGCTACACTGAAGATTACAACGCCGAACGAGTCTGGAGAGATGGCCGCATAACACGTATTTATGAGGGCACTTCAGAAGCGATGCGATCGATTATCGGCGGTCAGTAT
>JAAEQF010000575.1 GCA_024231695.1 FCB group bacterium | reverse complement strand
GGTGGGACCGATGTGCCGAGAATTGTTTTATGTGAGAACACTGCTGATCCGACAGTCTTTAGTCCACTTATCCGTGAAGCGGAATACAGAAATGTGGATTTAGAGGTTCTTCACTATATGGCCGATCCGTTATCAATTAGTAAGTAGGGCTTCCTGAATAAATGATAACCGTTTGTAATTTAAGTTAAAATATGCTATATTGAGCGTCGAAAATGCAAACAAATTGGCCCAATTCCCCAAAAACCCTTGCACCTTTCGACAGGAAATCATGTACAAACACAGTGAAAAGCAGCTCAAATTGGTTGAATTTCAGTTACCCTTCGGCGGAGAATTACTAGCAAGTAATCGCTGGGTACGATTGGCCCAACTGATACCCTGGCACGAATTTGAAAAGCAATACTGTTCAAATCTATCCAACAGTGGTCAGGGGCCTCCGGCTTTTTCAGTACGGATGGCATTGGCGGCACTGATCATCAAAGAGCGTCTTGGCGTCACTGATGAAGAATGTGTTGAACAGATCAGGGAGAATCCATATCTGCAGTACTTCTGCGGTCTGAAGGCCTTTACGACCAAACGTCCTTTCCATCCGACCATGTTCGTTCATTTTCGCAAGCGGTTTCCCGCCGATGTCCTTGCTCGTATGAACGAGGTCATTGTTGCCAAAGCTGCCGAGAGCCATCGTAAAGATAACGATGATAATGATCATGGCGGTGGGACAGCCAATACCTCCAACAAGGGCAAACTCGTTTTAGATGCCACCTGTGTCCCCGCCGACATCACTTACCCCACCGATCTGAAGTTGCTCAACACCGCCAGAGAAAAGAGCGAACAGATCATTGACGTACTTCACGCAAACCGAGGCCGCGGGCACAAGAAACCGAGAACGTATCGTATCAGAGCACGGAAGCACTATCTTGAGGTGGCCAAAAGCAAGCAGGCCGGCGGCAACAAACTGCGCAAAGCCCTTCGACGGCAACTCGGTTATCTGCGCCGTAACTTGGCCGGTATCGACAAACTATCTCAGCAGACAGAACTGTCCGCGCTGAGCCAAAAACAGTATCGGGATCTTCTGGTGAGCGCAGAACTGTATCGTCAACAAAAGTCGATGTATGACCATCGCAGCCATCGTATCAGTGATCGTATTGTCAGTATCAGTCAGCCGCATGTGCGTCCTATCAAACGGGGCAAGGCCGGAAGCGATACTGAATTTGGTGCCAAACTATCTGTCAGCCTCGTTGAAGGATACGCATTTGTGGATCGCACCAGTTGGGACAACTTCAACGAATGCCTTGACCTGCAGGGCCAGGTGAAAGCTTACAAAAGGCGATCCGGGATTTATCCGGAGTCCGTGCATGCCGATCGAATCTATCGAACGCGGGACAATCTGCGTTACTGCAAAAAACATAACATCCGGTTGTCTGGTCCACGGTTAGGCCGACCTCCCAAAGTAACACCAGAAAATGCCGCTCGGCTTCAAGCTGAGAAAATACAAGCCTATCAGGATGAGTTGGATCGAATACCGATAGAAGGGAAGTTCGGACAGGGAAAACGCCGCTTTGGCCTCGGTCGTCTTATGACCAAACTGGCATCAACAAGCGAAACGTCCATCATGCTGTGCTTTCTCGTGATGAATTTGGAGAAATGGCTGACCGCCATTTTTTTGTGTTTGTTTTTCAAAGAGCAAAAACTATTCTTGGGAAGTTACCTGAGAAATATTTACTTCAAATGTCGGCCAACTAGAAAATTATCAGCTTCATTAGGTTGATTTGTTCAGGAAACCCTAAATACCATACGAATTTGCTTCCGACTATTTTGTTGAAATGGCAATGGATTTATTGCTCTATGTCGCCTTAATAATCGATATCGGGCTTTGAGATTGATACACACACGT
>JAAEQF010000574.1 GCA_024231695.1 FCB group bacterium | reverse complement strand
CGGTAAATTTCTAATTAGCAATATTCCGCCGGGAACCTATCGGCTCATGGCTACCTCCGTCGGTTTCTGTACGGTGTTGGTATTGGATGTTGAAATTTTAGCCGACTCGACTACAAATGTGCTTATTCGGATGACCAAATCGGTAATCGAGACCGGAGCAGTGTCAACGGTTACCGGTGAGAAGAAAGATCTGGATTTTAATCAGACAGGAACGGTCAATATCCCAATGATTCCGCCCCAATCGACTGCTCCGGTGGCGACGGTTGATGAACTTGTGGGAAGAGAGTGTGGAAAAACGAAAGATGCCAACGGCGAATTGCATCTTCGTGGCAGCCGCGCTGAAAAAGCGCAATATTTAGTGGGGGGCGTCAACTACTCCGAACCATTATGTGGTCAACCTTTCCCGCCGGCACATGGCGGTTCGGCCATCGTTAATGGTCAGGCGTATGATGCCATGTTTTTCAAAAATTATGGCGTTAATCCTTTCGTCGATACCGAAGATGATCATTTCTCAACTTTTGCCGTTGATGTGGACGACGCTTCCTATATTATGACCCGGTCTTATCTGGAACGAGGAAATCTTCCACCAGATGAAGCCGTTCGCGTAGAGGAATTCGTCAATCATTTCAATTATGGCTATGATCCGCCGCGCCATGACCCGTTTACGACCTATTTTGATGGTAGTCCTTCCAAATTCGGGAAAAACTCACATATGCTGCGCATCGGTATCAAGGGTCTGGAAATCGATCCGAAATTCCGCAAAGCGGCCAATCTGGTTTTTGTCATTGATGTTTCCGGTTCCATGGGTCGCGAAGATCGTCTGGGACTGGTCAAAAAAGCCTTGCGTTTACTGGTTG
>JAAEQF010000573.1 GCA_024231695.1 FCB group bacterium | reverse complement strand
GTTATAGAAGTACCATTTGTGATTGAGGTAACATAGTTACCGGTTGTGTCTGTGGTTAAGGCAACAGCGTTAGCCTGGACCGCAGTTACTCCGGCATTAGTGATAGCGATATCACCGGTCATAGCTACACCTGTGGCTACGTTACTGGCGTTACCAACTAATACGTTGGCAGCGGTAAGAGTTGTACCCATTTTATCATTAAATGTATCCCAGTCAGTTTGAGATAAGTAACCGTCAGCTGAAGTTGTCGCAACTGGCATAGCTATGGTTATATCCGCGTCTGCGCCTGGGAATATATTGTCTGTACCACCTGTTAATGGAGCGGTAGTAACTAAGTCTTTAGCAACTGTAACATCTAAAGTCAGTGCTGCTCCTTCACTTCCTCCGTCTCCACCGGTGATATAGGTACCGTTAGTAACGCTGGTCACATAGTCGCCGGTTGTATCTGTGGTTAAGGCAACAGCATTAGCCTGGACAGCGGTTACTCCGGCATTAGTGATAGCTATATCACCGGTCATATCTACACCTGTGGCTACATTACTGCCGTTACCAACAAATACGTAGGTATCAGTTAGAGTTTCACTAAGCGCGCCACTTATTCCAGTCGCATCTTCCCAAGTTAGGGTTCCTGAACCATTGGTAGTTAAGACATAATTAGCAGATTCAGATCCTGGCCAGGTATAGGCAATACTGTTTAGGGTTGTGGTAGTACCAACACTGAGCGTGCTATCAGTAGATATCGCGCCGGTTGCAGAGATGCTTCCTACGGTGTCAATGTTACCTGAGTTATCCAGTAC
>JAAEQF010000572.1 GCA_024231695.1 FCB group bacterium | reverse complement strand
TAAAGATAAAAGCAGCACAAATTCCGGGCGTGGTTCGAGCAATTCTTCTGCTGAGAATAACAACGAAGATGATACGCGCACTGTTCTGCTGTTTACGCACCGCGGGGCTGATCATATCAGCAAGGCCAGAGCTCACAAGGGCAATATCGCCAGAGCTGCCGGTTGGGACGGCCTGTTTGTCGTTAACAAGGAAAACAGCAGCAGCCTTTATTGGGGTAAATATAAAAGTCGCAGCAAGCTTGCGGAGAAGAATCTCAAGAAGGCCAAGAACTTTGTTTCACCGAGCACTGGCGTGCGCCTTTACGAGCGAGCAATTATCGTACCACTGCCGGGCAAAGATTTAGGTCCTGAAAAATGGAATCTGAAAAATGCACCGTCCAACGCCGTTTACAGTGTTCAGGTGGGCGTGTACTATGATATTCCTGCTCGGGGCTATTTTGGACGAAAGAAAGAAGCAGTCGAAGTGTGCAGAAAACTCCGCCAGCGTGGCGAGGAGGGATACTTCTACCATGGTTTGAAGCGTTCAGGGGTGTATATCGGGGCGTTTCCCGCTTCGTCGGTGAGTATGCAGAGAACCCATGTAAAACATCCAAGGACCGGGCACAAAAGCTATAAGGACAATCAGGTTGTTAATGACCCGCGGATGAAGAGGATTCTCAAGGATTATCCCGAGTTGGTTATTTGCGGCAATACCGAAACTATTGACGTCTACGATCACAAAACCAAAACGGTTAAAAAATCTACGCGAACCAGTAGCCCGGTTTACATTCCGGGCAGGGGAAAGGCTTCGCCGTGAGAAGGCAGATCGTTCTTGCTACGAAGAATCCTGGAAAGCTCCGCGAGATTGCCCAGGTGCTGGAAAATCTGGCTGTCGAAGTCATCAGCCTTGCTGATGTGAGCTTGATTGAAGAGCCCGAAGAAACAGGCGCAACTTTTGCCGAAAACGCACGCCAAAAAGCCAGCTATTACGCCCGAGCTACGGGCAAGTGGTGTCTCGCCGACGATTCGGGCCTGGTTGTAGACGCACTGGCTGGCAGGCCTGGCGTTTACAGTGCTCGATACGCAGCTGACCGGTGCGAAGAGTCCGCTGATCGCGAGACTATCGATCAAGCCAATAACGATAAGCTACTGGAGGAGCTAGCTGATATTCCGGGGCAGGATCGCACAGCTCGATTTGTCTGCCACTTAGCCCTGGCAGATAGTGACGGCCAGGCTGTGCTGCTGGAATCTTGTGGCAGCATTGAAGGTCAAATCGCTACATCGCCAGCAGGTAGCAATGGCTTTGGATATGATCCGCTTTTCTTTCTGCCCCAGCGAGGCTGTACTACCGCTGAGCTCTCTGCTGAACAGAAGAACCATATCAGCCATCGAGGCCAGGCTGTCCGACAGTTCGCCGAAAAGCTGAAGTCGCTTTTGGAATAGCGACTGAATAAGTTGTAAGGCGGATTCAACTCTCAAGTGTGACACGTGAGGTCGCTACGCCGCGCAGCTAAAGTATACTATATCGGGTGGTTTAAAACCTAAGCATTTTCTTGGCCTAGTGTTCAGCCGGCTCTCAACGAACACTATCCGCTCAGCTGTGACTCCCGCGAACGACATCTTCTTTGGAAAATACTGGCGAATCAGGCCGTTGGTATTTTCGTTGGCTCCGCGTTCCCAGCTGTGATACGGCTTGGCGAAATAGCACTTGCAACCGAGTTCCGCGGCAATTTGTTCGTGCCCTGCGAACTCTTTGCCGTTATCAAACGTGATCGTCTCAATGATCTCATCCCGCAGCAGCCGCAAAATTTCGCCGGTGACTTGGTCGGCGAATTTCGTCTGCGTATAGCCGATCAAAACACGTCGGCTGACCCGATCGAGAAGCGTCACCAGGTAGCCCGACGCGCCGGCTCCGCAGACCAGGTCGGCTTCCCAATCGCCGAGGCGCGACCGCTTTTCAACCACGGGTGGCCGTTGGTCGATGTCCACGCGATTACGTATTTTACCGCGTGAATCCTTGCTGCCGCGCCGTTTGCGACGCTTCTTTTGGCCTTGCCGCAATTGCGTGTACCACGTGCCGCCGGCTCGCTTGTCGTCCCAAACGTGTTGATAAATCGTCTCGTGACTTACGATCAGGCCGGGCCCATTGCGGTCGATTTTCATGTAACCAGCGATCTGCTCCGGCGACCATTGCAGCCGAAGTTTTGCTTCGATGTATGCGACAACTTTCGGAATCATTTTGAGCGGCTGGACTTTCTCAGCCCGGCGTTGCTCGGCAAATCGCTGCGCCTGCTGTGGCCGATATCCACGCCCGCCAGTGTTGCGTGCCAGCTCGTTGTAGAGCGTGGCTCGTGGACGGCTGAGTTGATTTGCTATTTCTGTCATTGATATTTTTGCTTTACGTAGTGCGTACAATTGGTTACGCTCACCGCTGGTGAGTTGGCTGTAGTTCTGTCCCATCAAGTGCTCCTATGAGTGTTTGAATATTTGGTGAGGGGCATTCTACCCGCTCACCATTAATATTTCACTCACGTGTCACACTTGAGAGTTGAATCCGCCTAATAATTTTGCCGCTTATTGTTCGATTTTCAATTCTCTCAGCTGGCTGTTTATCAGGGCTAATTCGTCATCGCTCAATGTGAAATCGAGGGCGTCGGCGTGATCTTGAGGCTCCCACATCCAGCCGCCAATTGCCCAACCGCCATAAGTGACTGGGGAAACAGTAACTTCAGAATTTTCAAGCTGACGATATTCCATAAATATAACCTTTTCTGCTGATAAAAATTCGGCTGACAAGGGGAGGGCCTTGAAGTCAAGGATTCAACAAACGAAAAGAAGTTTGAAATTAAGTCAAAAAAATGAAAGAAGTTAGCCTTCCAATCCGATATGGAGTTGTGAGATTGAGCGAGAGTTTGCCAGATTCACCCTGGTGGAGTTATTGGGGATTGGGAACGGTGCTGTTGAGCTTTGCGCGGATTGCGCGAGCGGCTGCGAAAGTTTTTTAGTTGTTGTTGAGTGCAATAAACGGC
>JAAEQF010000571.1 GCA_024231695.1 FCB group bacterium | reverse complement strand
ATTCTCTCATGTCGTTTTTAAATACGACAAAATATCCAGCATCATTGCTGTTTCTCTTGATGACTCTTGGGCCGGCCATGATCTTCCTCTACTTAACCGAAAATATCAGGAATCGTGTTACCAGAGCGCTCATCGTATTTGGCCGAGTACCTTTTTTCTTTTATATAATCCATATTTATGTTATTCATCTATTGGGAGTATTGGCTATTATGTACGTTGGCCGATCCGCAGGTGATATGGTCATAACTACAACGACATTTATGACGGCCTCTTTGGCGAATTACGGATTCGATGTTTACATCTCTTATATTGTGTGGATTGGAGTAATAGTTCTGCTATACCCTCTTTGCCGCTTTTACAACAATTATAAATCCGAGAACCGGTCAAAGCGGTGGTTGAGTTACTTTTAGGCGAATCGATGAAAAGTAAATCTAATGGTTCGAAAATCGTTCAATACGGGGTATTTAATTAATTAAGGGTTTCGCTCATGACAAAACGCTATCCGATAATATATTGCCTGATAATTACGACTTTGGTGTTGGCCTCGCCGATTTGTGCCGAGGATTCCACGGGAACCATACATTCGCTGATGCGGAAATTGCAGGGTGATGCGGGCTTTGGAATGGTCTATCTTATGCCTCAGGGAAGCTTTAACGACAATGCCGGTGATGGAGGGCGGATTTATGGTCGGTTGACAAGCCGCAAAACGGGAGTCGAGTTTCTTTCACTATGGTTGACCGGCAGCGGTTCGCTTTTTGGCAAACACTCACAAATCATCGATATTGAAGCGCCCGATGATCCATCGACTACTATCGAGGCCAAACGAGAAATCCAACAATATGTACTTTCACTTTATCTGGGATTACAAGTAAATAGCACTTCCAATCGCGCAACAATCAGGCCGAGGATCGGAACCGGTTTGGGATTTAATATATTTATAACCGATTCGCGATATTTCTGGGGAAATTATCCTACCGATGAGGACAGGAACAGCAGTGAAGTCGATCAAGTTCTCGGCCGATGGGGATGGCACAGTGAGGCGGGTGTGGATATAATAATCAAAGGCAGTTATGGTATGTCAATTGATCTGACCTACGATCAGATCTGGTATATTGATATAACCGACGGTCCGGCTGAGTTCTTAGGATTGGGCATCGGTTTGGTTTATACAATTAGATAATTTCCCCTATATCAAAAACCCTTTCCTGACGGGACGGGCAGTATTAAAACAGTGAATATTTCCCTCTTTCAAACGTAAAATTATTGTTGCGTAAATAGCGCGTATGATGGAAATTATGTGAGTTAACCATGCCCTACGGGGTCGGAGTTAATATACTTAGCAAGGAGTCCATTATGGGAGACAAAGGTAAAAAAGACAAAGGGCAGCGGGAAAAGCAGAAAAAGGCCGAAAAAAGCCTGAAAGAAAAACGGAAAGATAAGAAGGAAAAAAAGGAAAACAAATAAGTTCCGCCGTTCGGCCGTGCCAACAAAATCTGTAAAACATGGGGAGAAGATAAAGCGAGTCTCGCCGCTCTCCCCTTTTACTGCGATTGATTTAGGGAATGCCGGTTATGTTTAAAAAACTGTTTCTCTGGATACTGCTCATCGTTGTCTTCGGCATAGTCACCATCTATGTCGCCCGTAATACTCTGGTAGAACGGGCTGTCGAAGAGGGCAGTACGTATGCCCTCGGCGTAGAGACCGACCTGGGATCGGCCAGTCTTGATATGAAGGCCGGGAGTGTCGAACTGGACAATCTTGCGGTCAGTAATCCCGATGGTTTCGAAGGCGGCCATTTCCTGACCATGAAAAGCGGTATTCTGGCTATCGAAACCGGCTCGGTGTTCGATGATGAAATTGTCGTCGATTCATTGATTCTCGAAGGGATCAATCTCTCGTTTGAACAGATCGACGGTAAAGGCAATTATGCCGCCATACTCAATCATCTGAAACAGCTTGACTTTGGATCGTCTGAAAGCGACCAAAATATCAAGATCAAGCTGGCGTCGATCAGAGATATCGAGGTCGGTGCTGTTTTAAATCTCCTGGGTCAAAAGAAATTCGAAAAATCATTCGCAGTCGAAAACATCACTCTGAGGAATATCGGCGGCGACAACGGAGCCTCGCTGGAAAAAATCACGGCCGAGATTATGCAGACGATAATATCTAAAGCGGCTTCGGCGGGACAAAATCAATTCCCCGATTTATTCAAAGCCAATGTCAGCCGGATGGCTGAAGACAAGCTGGAAGAAGTCAAAACCGAGGCCGCCGACAAGCTCAAGGATGCCGCCGGTTCTCTACTCGGCGGTGATAAGTAAGATTAGCATAGGCAGCCCATTATGTTTCCCGGACAGGCGGAGCTGCCGGCCACATCAATTCCCTGTAATCGTACTTATCTCTCATAATCGAATCCATTTTATCCTCTCTAAAATTACTTGCAGACAATTCAAAAAAAGCCGATAATTCTTAATATCAGGATTTGAAAGGAATCGGAAAAATGGAATTAAATATTCAAAAAAATATTTCGGCGGGACTAATTCTCAAACTTATACATCCGGTCATAGTTATCTATGGCATCTTCTTTGCCCTTCGTTTGGGAGGTCTTCAACCGCCGTCCGAAGCCAGTATGGGCGATTTTATTTCCGCCATCTATTTTATATTTGGGGCCTCGGTGGCTTATCTGTTATTCGTTATGAAAGCAATGGGATTTTTACAGCAGAGAAAACCTACTGGCTACTGGTGGCTCGGCCTGTTTTATCTACTCCTGTATCTGGCCTATGATGAAATTTTTATGATTCATGAATGGGTTTGTTACTGGCTGGGTATGCGTGATATTTATCTATTCATGCTCTATGGCGCATTTCTGTCCTGGCTTGTCTTTGTTATTCGGCGAATTATTTCCAAACCGGTTTATATTCTCCTGGCCGGATTCGTTTTTCTGGCGGCCGTGGCGGTTTTGTCCGACACGTTTTTAGGCGAAGGCGAAATAACTCTTTTCGGCCGAGTCTTCGATTTCGAACAACTGAGCGAATCACTGAGTGCCTTGTCATTGGCAATCGCCTTTCTGACCATGGCCATCAATGAATTACGGAGCCATATGGGCGTAAAGCCGGTGGAATCAATTTCTGACGCTCAACCCTCATCGCATATCACCGCGAAATAAATAGTCAACGTCGTACATTTTAGCAGGCTTCTCGAACGAAGTTAACGCTAAATCGTGTTGTCTGATTCCTGCTTAGGGATACTCCAATTACTCTTGTAATCGCGCCTGAAATGGCGTAATTTGTAACCAGACGGGAGGTCCCAAAATGAACAGATATTTTAGCATTCTCACTATTATCTCATTAATCACTACACTTTTCACAGCCATGGTTCTTGCCGACGAAGGAATGTGGCCACTGTACAGCCTGGACAAGCTTTCAAACGAAAGGTACATCGAAGCCGGGCTCGAACTGAAACCGGAAGACATTTACAATCCGGAAGGCGGTGGGCTGTGCGAAGCAATCGTGCGGGTTGGAGCCAGCGGCTCATTTGTGTCGAAAGACGGCCTGATAATCACCAACCACCATGTCGCCTATGGTGCCGTGCAGAAGCAGAGCACGGTCGAGGTCAATCTGGTCCGTGACGGCTTTTACGCAGCGACACGCGGCGAAGAGCTCCCTGCCCTCGGTTACAACACCTGGGTGACGCTGTCGATTGAGGATGTCACCGAGAGAGTCCTTGCCGAAATTACTGACGACATGGATGACCTGGCCCGGTACAAAGCGATTGATAAGGTAACCAAAGCAATCATCGCCGAGACCGAAGAGGGACAGGATATCAAGGCGCGGGTAGCAAAGATGTTCGCCGGTAAGCAATATGTTCTTTACCGGCAGTTCAAGATTCGCGATGTACGCATTGTTTACGTTCCGCCGGAAATGATAGGTGTCTATGGCGGTGATATTGATAATTGGATGTGGCCCCGCCACACGGGGGACTTCTCGTTCTTGCGCGCCTATGTTGCACCCGATGGCAGTTCGGCCGAGTATGCTGAAGATAACGTGCCGTTCCAGCCGAGCCGTTTTTTACCGATTGCCAAGAATGGTGTTAATGACGGCGATTTTGCAATGATTATAGGATTTCCCGGCCGCACTAATCGCTATGCCAGTTCTTACCAGATGGATGATCTTATCAACCACAGCTATCCGAGGCGTATCGCTCTGTATAAAGATATCCTGAGAATCATTGACGACGTGTCGAAAGACGACCCGGAGACAGCTATCCGACTGAAACGACGTGTGCAGGGATATAACAACGGACTGAAGAACCGGATAGGTATGCTTGAGGGGTTCGAGCGAGGAAATCTGCTTACCAAAAAGCTCACCGCTGAAATCGAGCTGACCAAGTTCATCAAAGCCAACCCTGAGTTTGATAAAAAGTACAACGGTGTTCTGGCCGGCCTCGATAGTCTCTACGGTGCGATACGCCTTACCCGTGACCGCGATTATATACTCAGTCTGCTGGCCTGGGCCGACCATCCGGAGATGGCCTGCGAGATCTACCGTTGGGCAATGGAACAGCAGAAACCGGACCCGGAGCGTGACCGTGGTTATCAAAACCGCGACTCCGTTGATACTCGTGAGTGGCTCGAAGACGCCCAAATCAATCTGGTACCGGCTTATGATCGCGCTTTGCATCGCTATGCTTTACTGTCTGCCCTCAACCTTCCGGAAGGTTCCAGGATTCGGGCAATCGATAACATGATTGACGCGGTCGAGGGTGACAGTCGCGCAGCAAAGATTGAAAACTGGCTCGACTATGCCTTTGAGAATACCAACGTGGGTGATCTGAAACGGCGCATGGAGATGTTCGGCATGTCGGTGGCGGAACTCGAAGCACTTGATGATCCTTTCATCGCCTATGCTAAAGCTCTGTACCCGGACAGGGAAGCACGACGCGAGCGCAAAAAGGAGCAGGCCGGTACGTCCAATCGGTTGGAGCCAAAGCTGATCACTGCCTATGCCGACTGGCGCCAGAACGATCTGTACCCGGACGCGAACTCAACGATGCGGGTGAACTTCGGCATCGTAAATGGATACCGGGTTGGCGACACGACCGAGTTCGGGTGTTTTACAACGGTAGCCGGAGTGATTGCGAAGGAGACCGGCGAAGATCCGTTCAT
>JAAEQF010000570.1 GCA_024231695.1 FCB group bacterium | reverse complement strand
TCGATGGTTTTATCGGTAAGGCCTCTACAGGGCATTAAGTGTGTACCTGAGTCCCCGAATACGTCAGCCGCTACGCTGACGGTATATACTTATGACGGTAGTTCTTTCACCGAATGTTCCAATGTTGTTGACGGGACATCTACATTTGGGAGGACTCTTAACCGGACGGGTACGGTTACGTTTGACTCCACCCTCGGAACTTCAAAGCCGTATCATTTCGAGGGTATGTATCTCTATGCCTACCTTATTGAGCTTTCCGGCGGATCCGCAACAATCAGCCATGTTTCACTCGACGCCCCATGGCAACCGATACTTGATGTTTGGGACGGTGTTGCAAGGCAGCCCATTCTCTTTCAAATGTCTTATTCAAGCGCCTATGAGGATTATACGCTGGCCGTAAATGAAAGCTCGGTGGTTGATTATCCTGTGGGCGGTATTTTAGATCAGCTTGATACAACCGATCATGTCCTTATCATGTTTGAAGAGAAGACGGCCGCGATCAGGTTTCAAGTGCTGGGGTCTATGGTCAACACAAATGCCACGAACGCTGTCATTAAGTATTGGGACGGGGATTCATACGAAACGGTTGGGACCGTAACAGACACGACAAAAACCGGAACAAAGTCTTTGGGGCAGACAGGTTTAATGTCCTGGAACCCGCCTTCAGGGGAAGAACCCCGGACCCTTTTTGGCGTTACCGGGTATATCTATCAACTTACATTCTCAGCTCAGCTATCAGGAACACACGGCGATGCCACCGAGGAAATACTTGTTGATATCGTAACAGGTGTTCCGGCTCAAGCCACGGTTTATCCCTTTGATTTTCCGAGTATATATAAAAACAGGCTTTTGCTCTGCTCTTTTTCAGAGGGAAAAGAAGG
>JAAEQF010000569.1 GCA_024231695.1 FCB group bacterium | reverse complement strand
GACCGGCAATCTTCGCGCCCCGACCATTCGCAAAGGCAAAAAATTGATCGTCGGTTTCAACGAAGAAGCCTATTCCAGCCATTTTGGATAATACCAATTAAGTGTCGGCACGTTTTTTAAGGCGAGGAAATTATCTTTAATTATAATCCGTTTGACGGCCAGGCCCGTTGTCATGTTGATTGGGGCCGGCGAGGCGCAATACGCGCGGCCGCGCGCGGCGATATCATCGTCGTCGTCGATGTCCTCAGTTTTTCCACGGTGGTGGCCACAGCCACTTGGCGCAAGGCATTGATTTATCCTTGTCTTGAGGAAGACGATCCGGGCAAAATCGCCAGAGATATCGGCGGCCATGTCGCAGTGCGGCGGACAGAAGTTCCCGCCAAGGGCCGGTTTTCGCTGTCACCATTGAGTTATCTGGAAATAGAACCGGGAACGAGGGTTGCCTTACCATCACCGAACGGAGCCACTATCAGCCGCTTGGCCGGGCGAGTGCCTTATCTGCTGGCGGGAGCTTTGATTAACGCCAGGTCAACAGCTTCGGTTATAAAATCAATCCTCAAAAAGTCCGATCTGAATTTGACTATAATCGCCTGCGGCGAGAGGGAAAAAAGTAGTGAGGGTCAAATTCGCTGGGCGGTTGAGGATTATCTGGGAGCAGGGGCGATAATGGCGGCGCTTGATTTTGAAAAATCAACCGAAGCCGGAGTCTGCGAGGGGGCCTTTATTTATCATAATAATAATCTGGATAAAATTCTGTGGGATTGCGAAAGCGGAGTTGAGTTGCGGGAAATGGGTTTCGGGGGTGATGTGAAATACGCGGCCCAGCTTAACAAACTCGAAAGCGCGGCAGTTCTGCGAGACGATCATTATTATAAATTGGATTTGAACACCGATCTGGTTTTGTAGCCAAACAAATGAGGAGTAATAATAGTTGACAGCCTTATCGTTTATCTTATATTGTAAATAGCAACGACTTCGGTGATAAGTCCTCTTCCGGGAACATGAAACCAAATCAGGGGAGGGTGGCATGTTTTATGATTTGCATATAAAAATTTCGCTGCCGAGATTGGTCACTATATCTGTTGCACTGATTATGGTCTTCTCAGCAATTCCCAATCAATCATTGGCCTATAATTGCGGTGATGTTAATAACGATTGTTGTCCCTCAATCGGTGACGCGGTGTATCTGATCAATTTTGTTTTCAAGGAAGGCCCCCAACCGATTCCGCTATCATCCGGCGATGTCAACTGCGACGGGAGAATCAATGTCGGTGATGCCGTGTATATGATCAATTTCATTTTTAAGAGCGGCGATTGGCCTTGCTGTGCCGCTACGGAAGTATCGGTCGATTTCGGTGAATGTAAAATCTTTCGTGGAGCCGACGATGCGACACCCGATCAGGAATGTTTCCAATATCAATATGACGGGGAGGAAACACTTCAGATCACCCATATCAACGCCGGTTATAACTGCTGCCCGGACGGTATCGATGCCGTGATAACGATTCTGAACGATTCGATTACGATTGATGAGTCGGAGTATCTTGAGGGGGAGGGTTGCGACTGTCTTTGCCAGTATGATTTTGATTATCTGATTGAGAGTGTAGAGCCCGGGACATATACGATTGTCTTTACTTCGCCCTATGTTCAACCGGACGAGGATCCGCTGAGTGTTATCCTTGATCTGACCGCCAATCCCACCGGTGAATTTTGTGTTGCCCGCCATTACTATCCGTGGGAATATCCGGGCGAACCGTCAGGTGAAGTGATCGGCCATACCGGGTGTAAAGAATTCTCTTCGCGGACCACTCAAAGCGTTATCGCCGACAGCCTGGATTGTATCGAGTTCAGTTATGACGGTCAGTCGGTACTGAGCTTGAAACATATTAATGCCGGCATGAATTGCTGTATTTTTGAAGCAGTCGCCGACATTGACATCACTGATCAGATCATTACCATAACTGAGAGTGAAGTTTTCGACAGCCTTGGCCCCTGTTATTGCCTCTGCCTTTTCGACATAGATATGGAAATTAATAATCTACAGCCTGACACTTATACCGTTATTATCAATGAGTTGAATCTGCTGGGGGAAGACGAACGTCTGGAATTTGTCATCGATTTGACTCTGTCGCCATCTTCGGGCAGTTATTGTGTAAAGAGATTTCATTATCCCTGGCGCCCGTTGCCATCGGCTACTGGTCAGATGACTGGTTTTACCGATTGTAAAGGTGAACAGGTGCAAATGAGTACCGGCGCCGATAGTATAACCTCTGATCAGGGCTGTGTGGTTATTGATTACGATGGTTATGCGACGTTGACCATTGACCATATCAATGCCGGCTTCAATTGCTGTCCCGATACGATCGGGGCGGATATCACTTTCGAAGGCAATATAATCACCATCACGGAATGGGAATCGACCGACTTGACCGGAGGCTGCGATTGCCTGTGCCTGTACGATCTGAGTTTCCGGATTGATGACCTGACCAGCGGCGAATATACGATTCGGATTGTCGAACCGTATCTGTCTACCGGAGATGATCCTTTGGAACTCACGGTCGATCTGCGCCAAAACCAAAGCGGTCAATATTGTCTGACGCGCACCGGGTACCCATGGGGGCTGTAGGCCATGCTGGTAAGGCATGAGATTCGGCATGGAAAATTAAACTGCCGGTATTTATGGCAGGTATTTATATGATTTGCATTTTACCGGGAGGTGACAATGTATTGGTTTTTGTCGTCCCTCACCCGCCATTTTATGAGTATTGTTATCCTCACTCAGTTAATTATGTTTTTTGTGCCGATGGCTTTGGCCGACGACTATATCTGTGGCGACGCCAACGGCGACGGGGTGGTCAATGTCGGGGATGCCGTCTTTGCCATCAAGTATGTCTTCCTGGGCGACTTTGTTTCTGAGACGACAGGCGCCATCGACGCTAACTGCGATAACGCAATAAACGTCGGTGATGCCGTATATCTTATTAGATACGTTTTCCTATCCGGACCAGCCCCCTGTTGTCCCGAAGGCAGCCTGCTAATCGGTGACAGTGGCTGCAAAGGCGATCCTTCTTCTCAGGATGGCCGCAGTCAATATACAGAAGTTGAATGTATCGAATACGAGTATGACGGCGAGGATATGCTTGAACTGAAACATATAAACACATATCTAAACTGTTGCCCCAACGGCGCACCCGGTTTTTACCAAATTCACTCCGATATTGGAATATCGGAAGGTTTGATAGTGCTCGACGAATCCGATAATGATGGTTCATGCAAATGTGGCTGTCACTTTGATGTCAGCTACAAGGTTTTTGATATTTCACCCGGAGTTTATACTATTAGGATATTCGGGTTTTATAGGCATTCGTTTCCGGATGATCCGCTGGAGTTTACCGTTGATCTCACCGGAGCGACTTCGGGTTTGCTCTGCGAAGAATAATTGAATAATTCAATTTCCTGCTTTTGTATCCTGCCGATATTTAGTGTCGGCAGGGTAAAATAATCCGATATTACATTTCATTTGAAAAGCTCTTGACAAGTTGCCTTAATAAAGATATAATAGAGTAGATTTATGCAGGGAATGCACTAAAATAAGACACAAATGCTCCTGATTTGGTAATGCAGGTGAGTAGGTAGGCAATATTCATATAGCCTTTTCGGCTTAATTCTAATTGAATCTATGGGTACGCTGGGGAGGGAAGCTGCCGATTTAATCATATCCGGGCATTTGATCCGTTTGCCTTAAATATACAGACCTGATGTGAACCAAGAGTGTGTTCGTTGCACGATTAAAAATATTCTATTGAATAAGCAAAATCTTTGGTTGAAGGGAGGTGATGGTCTGATCCGCAACGGAAATCAAGGATAATTTGAGTTCAATAACTAAGGAGGGAACATGAATAAGAAATTGCTTGGGGCTTTTGTTGCGGTAATCTTCGTTTTCGGTCTTGGGGGCTATAACTTGGCATCGGCCGAAACTGGATTCTGTGATACCTGGGAGCGGTATGTGGAGGCCTACACGGCCAAAATGGGTTTTGCTCCATTGCACGATTGCGATAACGGCGATTGCGACGATCCGGCCATTCGTGATTCCTGGATCCCCGGACCGGGAGATCCGATAACCTATGTTCGCCTGTATTTCCATATCTTCCGCGAGGATGACGGCTCCAATCCGGCAACAACCGAGACGATTCTGGCCGATCAGGTGGCCATAATGAATGCCGCCTACCTGTCTACCCGTGTTCAATTTGTGTACGATTATCGTTTCGTAAATTCAAGCCTGTATCGCACTTATCCGTATCAGAATGCCATGAAAGATGCCTATAACCTAAGTCCTGAAACACAGATGAACGTCTATATCACCAATGCCGGCGGCGGTTCCAATGGGACATTCCCCTGGGGCTATCCCAACGATCCGCTGGGGCCGCGCGGAGGTATTGTCCTGGACGAATCTCATGTATACCCCACCCCTTATCATGACAATGTTTTGGCGCATGAGGCCGGTCATACTCTTGGCCTTTGGCACACTTTTCACGGAGTTTCCGAAACGGCTCAATGCGGAGAATGTTATGAGCGTGCCGATGGCGTTAATGGTGATATCACCGGCGATGGTTGCTCGGATACACCTCCGACGCCTCGTAACAACTATTGTCAGGACCCCGGGGGAACCGATGTTTGCAGCGGCGTCCCTTGGGGACAAACCGCACCGGAAAACTACATGAGTTATGCGCCTCTTTCAGGTAGTCCCTGCTGGACGGAATTCACACCCCAGCAATGGGGAAGGATACGCTGTTGGACTACCGAAATCCTTGGCGGCTGGTTTGTCGATATGAACCAGATTGCTTCCGTCTCGCCGGTTCAAAATGAAGTGGATGTTGCGGTTTCGACCGATGTTTCAGCCACATTTAACATCGACCTTGATCCGGCAACGGTAACTACCGCGAGTTTTGTTGTCAATGGCTCGATTTTGGGGTCTATTACCGGGACGGTCAGTTATGACAGTCCCACCCAGACAGCGACATTTAATCCAACCGATGATTTTGCGGTAGGCGAGTATATAACGGCGACATTGACGACCGCCATTCAATCTGTCGGCGGTGACCCGCTGACGGCGAGTTACTCCTGGATGTTTATAGCTGAGGTCAGCGATAACTCCACCGGGGATTTCTTGCCTCATGGACTCGCCGATGTCATGGGTCAGCCCTATTCGATTTCTGCCGGTGAATTTGACGGTGACGGCGATGTCGATCTGGCCGTAGCCAACTATACCGGGCATCGCATTTCTGTCTTGCTTAACAATGGCGCTGGCGATTTTGCCGCAGCAGTTAATTACTCAATGGGCGGAAATCCTGTTTGCGTACAGGCCGCCGATCTAAACGGTGATGGATATAGTGATTTGGTATCCTCCAACTATGGTTCAGACCTTTCAGTCGCCATGAACAATGGCGATGGAACCTTTGGATTGGCCGTTCACTATTCAGCCAACGCCTATCCGTATGCAATTTTGGTAGCCGATATTGATGGCGATGGAGATAACGATATTGCCGCCGCCAATGTTGTATCGGATGATGTATCCATTTTAATGAATAACGGGACGGGGACCTTTGCCACGCCTGTTAATTATGTTGTTGGTGGCGGCAGTGAAAATCCGGTGTCTTTGGTTGCCGCCGACGTGAACAACAATGGATCCATTGATCTGGTTGCGCTCAAAGTACACTCCGACAATTTTGCCGTATTGCTAAATAATGGCGATGGTACATTTGGCGCGGCCATTGATTATTACGGTGGCGATGCTCCTCAGGGGATTTGTTCGGGCGATTTTGATCATGACGGCGATGTTGATGTGGCCGTTGCCAATCAGTATGGGTATGTGGCCGTGTCCCTGAATGACGGAGAGGGCGTATTCTCTGTTCCTACCGACTATGATGTCGGCGATCAACCGCACCGAGTGTACGCGGTCGATATCGACGGGAACGGAAGCCTGGATCTGGTGGTACCCAATTCCTGGTCAGACGACGTATCAGTCCTGTTCGGGTACGGAGACGGAACTTTTTCAGATGATGTCGTCTTTGCCGTCGGCGACGAACCGTGGGATATTACGGCCGCGGATTTAACCGGTAATGGGCTTCTTGACCTGGCTGTCGTGAATCGATCAGATGATGACGTGTCGATTCTGAGACAGGTGAGTCTGACGCCGCCGATTCTTGTGTCGCCGTATAATGGCTCGTCAACATCCGATCACACCCCAACTTTGAATTGGAATGACGTGGATTTCGCCATTTCCTATGAAGCGGTTCTCGACGATGACGTGACTTTCACCTCCATAGACCGCTCGACCAGTAACCTCATCGTTTCGCAATGGACGGTATTTCCAGCTCTGGGTAATGATACCTGGTTCTGGAAAGTACGCGCTCATGACAGTTACGGTCCAGGTCCCTGGTCAGGAATATGGATGTTTACAACATACTATACCGATCCCTCCTGCCCGGTTTTGTACACTTACGACGGCTTGGAATATGTCAAGGACAATCCGCTGCTTACCGCCTGTGAAAAATCAGGGTATGTTGACGTGGTTACCGATTACTATCATGTCACTACACCCGTGGCCGATCACGACGGACAGGTGCGTTTCCAGCTCAGGGAGTTGGAGGATGAGGTTACCTATCTGCATGATATCGAATTGATCACTGTGGATCATGCGGAAAATACTGACGTTTATTGTTCGGTTGATGGGAAGATCGAAACTTACCGGGATGTAATAACACCTCTGTCGGCGGTTGATCATAATGGCCGCGATTGGTTGACGGAAGTGGCTGTGTCGGACGGGAAATATTTTGTCTCTGATGAGCCGGGACATTTGATTCTTACATTCCCGGCAGGAGATGACGATCAGGCGGCCTTTGCCTTCAAATATATACCGAAGCAAATATGTGTTCCCATTGAGTTGAAGCTTCAGGCCGAGGTGCCACCGTCGCCCGAGGTTAATAATACCGAACTCACCGTTGAAATTCTCGATGAAAACGGATTGTGGATGGAGCTTTCATCGGATATACCCTCGCGTGAAAACCTTAGTGGTGATGTCGTGATATCGACCGACCAACAGGAAGCGGCAGGTGAGGTGATGACACTCAGGTTGTCCTGGGAGAGGAGCTACAGCACCGATGCCGTGGTTCGCTATATTACTGCCGACGAAGTACCAAATATTAAAATCTGGACGGTCGACGACTACGATCTCCAATTGAGCAAGCCGCTTCCCGGAGATTGGGCCGGCTTTGAAGACGGCAATCCTTTGGTTTTGACCAACGGAGACGTTTTTGACTTCGGTTTTAATATCGGTTCGTTGAATGAGCAGGGTATGACACGGGATTATATTATCCGTGCCGTCGGGCGTTATCAGCCCGACTACGCCTATTATCCAAACCTGCTTCCCTTGAAATATGAACTTCACAGTAATTATCCCAACCCGTTCAACCCGATGACGACAATCAGCTATGATTTGCCGTCCGCATCGGAGGTAAGGTTGGAAGTTTACAATGTGCTGGGTCAAATTGTCATCACTCTTGTTGACCAGTATCAGGAAGCTGGTCGGCAACAGGTGGTATGGAACGGCAAGGATACTCAGGGTCAGACGGTTGCCAGCGGAACATATTTCTATCGTCTGACGGCCGACGAGTTCTCATCCTCGCAGCCGATGATTCTGCTTAAGTAAGGATAGGGATCAAGGTCAGAAGGAAAGGAAATTCTTCCTTTCACAGCGCGAAAACAGCCGGGGAGGGTACATGACGCCCCGGCTGCTTTATTGACATTATAAGCCTGTTCCTGATGGCGTTTAAATATCCTCTTCATTCAACGGTACTCATTGCTTCGAACAACCGGGTGCTCATGTTGTAATAGGCGATGATTTCCACCAGACTGACAATGTCCCGGTCACTTAAGTTTACGCCCCTGAGTCTTTGGATATCTTCAGGACAGCAGGCGTTCGGACTGCGCGTAACTTTGACCGTAAAATCAGCGATCAGTTTTTCGCGCGGAGTCAGGTTGGCTTTGGTGAAATCTTCGACGACTTGTTCGGCAAGCTGTTTATCTTTGGCCACTCGACCGAGGGCCTCTTTGTGATAAGCCGTTCAGTGAACACAGCCGTTATAGACGGCAACAAGCAGGGCCGAAATTTCCTTCTCGCGCAGGCTCAGGCCCGACTTGTTAGCGGCAACGGCATCGCGCAAATCATTGATCCGAACGGCAACTTCGGGTGTCGAACTGGTGAGTCTCACCAGATCGGGGATTTCCTTGGATATCGGGTGACGAACATGATCGTACAGCTTTTTGACAGCCGGATCTTCGGTGTTGTCTGGGGCGATTTCCACCCATGGATTCCAGGGCATATTACCTCCGTTTTTATCTAATCATGCGATCATTCGCAATTGGCATACCTAGATATCATTATACACTGTTTGGAGGGTCTTTGGGGATAATTTCAATGCCGTATCAATCAGTCGACTGGTTACGGCTATAATAGTATGTTTTTTAGCGTTGTTAGGCCTATTTTACTTCCAGTGATAATTAGAACAACATTCCTGTGCCTGAATTGCTGATGCCTTTTTATAAATGATGCCACAGAAAGAGCGGCCGCCCCTTCGATAAGCATATGATGATGTTTCAACATTAATATAACCGCCTCTTTTATCTCATCCTCTGAAACTAAAATAAAATCATCCACAAGCTCTTTACATATTTCAAAAGTCAGGGAGTCTTCTTCGATACCACCAGCAGATCCGTCAGCGAGAGTAGCCAGAGAGCCCATTGAAATGATTGTGCTTGCTTTCACGGATTCATACATGATTGGTGAGTGATGAGGTTGGCAGCCAATTATTTGTATTGCCTTATTCCTGGCTTTCATATAACCGGCAATTCCGGAAGCGAGTCCTCCTCCCCCGACGGGAATAAATACCGAATTGATATTCTCAAGTTGCTGTTCCAACTCGACGGCGATAGTAGCCTGTCCGGAAATTATGTTAAGGTGATTATAGGGCGGTATGTATATACAACCTTTTTCCTCGGCAACTTTTCTGGCATGCATTTCTGTGTCGGCTATATCTTGGCCATAAAAAACCAGTTCCACGTTGTCAGAACCAAGACCATTCATCTTTGCCTTGGTGATATTTTCCGGAAGATATATTGTACCCTTTCGGCCTATATGTTTCAAAAAGACGGCAACCGCGCTGGCATGATTGCCCGTGGAAGCTGTGATTAGTCCTTTTTCAATTTCTTCTTCAGATAATGATAGGATGAAATTCGCCGCTCCACGATATTTAAACGATCCTGAAATCTGTTGATTTTCCAGTTTTAGATAAACATCGCAGTTCCCCAATTGGCTTAAGAACGGTGAATAATCCAGATGAGTCGTACGGATATATTTGCGAATTCTCTGCTCCGCGGCACGAGCATTCTGCAGTAGATTATATTTTGCGATTACCGAATTCATATTTGGAATCATCCTTAATTACTTCATAGATGGCTCTGCTGATTTGGATGTCCTGAACAGCAACTCCCGTTAAATCGGCAACCGTAATCTGATCATCCGATATCCTTCCGGCTTTTTTCCCGGCCAAAACATCACCCAGCTCGATTAAATTCTCTTTTTTGACAGCCTTTTCATTAAGGGCATGAAATATTTCACCGCGCCCAAGACATTGGTCGATACTATCGGCAATGACTACATCTGCTATCTCAAGAATTTTGGCGTCTAATTCCTGTTTATCCGGCGTATCCGAACCGACGGCCGTTATATGCGTACCGGATTGAATTTGATCTGACATGAGAATTGGATGTTTTGTCGGTGTCGCAGTTATGATCAGATTACAGCTTGAAGCGACACTGTTCGCATCTTGAGTTGTTTCAACGGAGTAGCCCTTGGATTCCATATATTCCAGATATTCCGTTAGTTCATCCTGATTAATTCCCCAGACGATGATATCACGGCAATTAACAATTGATTCAAGGAATTGTATCTGTAATTTACCCTGAATCCCGGCTCCGAAAATTCCGATTCGATGTACTTTATTCGGTGCCAAATGTTTGGCAACGACCGCTCCGGCCGCAGCGGTGCGAATATTGGTAAGGTATCCTTCATCCAGAAGAAGGCACAGAAGTCCTCCGGTATTTTTATCGAAAAGAAGCATCAACCCATTACTGGAAGAGAGACCGAGTTTGGGATTGTCATAAAAACCGGAGGCGATTTTTATGACATAATAATTCTCATGGCTAAGATACCCGTACTTAATATGGACATCGCCGGGTGGATCATCGAATAGCAATTCGCCAACCGGAGGAATCACAGCCTTCTTTTGCGAATAGGCAATAAATCCGGCCTCGATATATGACAAAAGGTCGATTGAGTTCAACACCGATTTTATCTGATTAAGATTTAATATTTTCATGCCCTAACCTATTTTATCTTTGTTAAAACTTCACTTACTCGCCCCAAGCCTTCTATTAAATAATTCTTCTCTGAACCAATTCCGATTCTCACCCGCTGGTCCATCCCAAAACAATCACCGGCAACAATGAACGTACTTTTTTCTTCTCTGATTTTGGTTGTCAATTCAGTCGAGTTGATATCAAAGTTATACTTCAGGAAAGCCATACCTCCGGCCTGAGGTGGAATAAAGTTGAATAAACCTTCATGAGTACTTACCCATTCTGTTAATACATGAAGATTGTCATTCAAAATTTTGCGGTTACGGACCAGTATTTTTTCTCTTCTTTCAGATTGCAGGGCTGAGGCGGCAATGTGATTACTGAGAATCGATGTCGCTATAGTAGTATAATCTCGACGCGACCAGGCTTCGGCAATCTCAATCTCCGGGCCAACCAGCCAACCGATTCGAAGACCGGGCAGGGCATAGGCTTTTGAAAGCCCTCCAGCAACAATGACTTTATCATATGTCCCATAACAGGAGACAGAAGGTTGGCCGGATAGTTCAGCGCCTCTGTATATTTCATCGGCATACAACCAAGCATCCGCCTCGCGTGCCATCCGAATAATTGCCTCGTGAGATGATTGACTTAATATCGCCCCGGTCGGGTTGTTTGGATTACAAATCGCGATCATTTTGGTCTTGGGTGTAATCAGTTTTTTTATCTCATCAACATCAGGCTGCCAACCCAATTCCTCCTTCAGATAGAAGGGTTTAACATTGATACCAAAAGCGCGGGCGATTCCCCAGATTTGCATGTAATTGGGAAGCATCAGGATCAATTCATCGTCCTTATCCAGGAGACTCCAAATTGTTATAAAATTCGCTTCAATTGATCCATTGGTAACTAAAATGTTATTCCGGTTTGTACCTGGATACATGGCACTGATGGCATCACGTAATTCAATTGATCCATTTGTCTGCCCATATCCAAGCCTTACTGAATGCAGCTTCGCGATTTCATCCGGGTTCAATAATTCATTCAATGTGAGAGGATGAATACCTGTTTCAGTTAGATTGTAATCAACCGTGTTTTCCCACAAAGACTGAGTTCTTTCCAATTCGAAAGTTTCTATTTTCATATCCTACCCCTTTATTCAGCGGCTTTTTCTGGTGTTGTCACATGATATAGCTCTATCTCTTCGGTCGTCATCCAGTGAATATTATTCGCGGGAGCTATTTCCAGAGTAAACCAGTAGAAAGCACTGGGAATATCCATTTCCGCATAATAGTCCAAAAAGAGTTTATGGCACTCATGATCTCTTGGGTAGTCTGTTCCTTCGGTGTCATCCTCATCGTCCGCCCAGGAATGAACTCCCAATTTCGCGCATTCCTCAGCGGTTCTTACAACTCCTGCCAGAAAGAAATCAGTTCCGCCCGATGCTACTAATCCATTAGAAGGTATGTGTGTGTTAAGGCCATGCTTACGAACCAGCCGAGCCGCGACCAAATTCGAATCATCATTGGCAGAGCCGTCTATGTTTTCCATGATAATTGTGTGAACCTCGGGATAGTTGGCGATTAAATCTCTGACCCGAGAAGGGGTGGTGCCATCAATCACACCATTCATTATCGCCGTGCTGTCACTGACAACAAAGGAGGCAGGCATATAGTTGTCCGGACAGTCATTTCCGCAGCCGATGAAAATGAACAACAGCAATGCCAAGTAAAACTTAATCGAAATAAGTTTTCGTAGTGGGCATTCAGACGACGACGAAAATCTTTTCTTTTGCTTGAAAAACTTTGTACCCATTATCAAACTCCTTTCAAAAAGTCTGATTAGGGTATGTAGCGAGCTACAAGAAGCTTCTGTATTTCCCCGGTTTTCTTCCCCAATGTCGAGAAATACAAAAGGCAGATAGACTGCCTGACTTCATCTACTCTAATAATAGAAAACATGCGATTGGGTGTCAAGAAGATTTTTTTACTGCCGGTACCGCACCCATTGGGTACGGGAGATTGCACATTCTGCTAAAACCAACACAGCAGAAAATCTTTTTTTATAGCCACCCAATGGGAGGGCTACCGGCTACACAAACTCGACTTCCTTTTTTTCTTTCAGGAAGATCAATCCGAGAACAACAAAATTCACAGGAACCAGCAAAAGCGCCAACGGGGTAAGGATAACCGTGACCTCGATGATCCCGGCAATCAAAGAAAGATAGACAAATGTTTTCATCAGGTCACTGAGACTGTCGGCGATTTTCATCAGGCGGAGGGCAATGATTATATCGATTATACCAATCGATATCATGGCCACCGCCATAAAGGAGATCGTAATAATGATCGTGGCCATCTCATTCTGTGTACCGATCACCATGGAAAAACCCTTAAGGGCCAATCCGCCGAGCTCAAATATTATATTCCAGGCGATGGCAAGAGTGATCAGGGTGTTGATTCCGTCGTATTCGTACCGTTCATTGAGCAATCGGCGGAACACGACCAGGACGTAAATGCCGATAATTGTCACCGCCAGGAAAATCAAATCGCTGGGGCCGAGCACCGGGCCGGAATAGCCAAAGGCACGGGCACCGATGATAGACTGCACAATGCCCACCACAAAGCCGATAGGGAAGAGGGCGGCGCAAATGATCGCCAGCCAACCGGCAGAAGCGTATTTATTTTCGCTCATTTTAACCTCCCCGTGATAATCAGATACCGTATCCATAACTTATTACCTCCGTAAGGTCAAATAAATTCAACCTGTTCTTTGGCCCGCAAAAAAATCATGCCCATTATGACAAGATTGACGATCGCTACCAGGAGCCCGGGAAGCAGCAATATAATTGTCGCCGCACAGATTCCCGCCGCCATCATGGTATAGGCAAAGGGCTTTAGCAAACCGAAAAGGTCGTCATCGAGTTTGAGCATCCTGACGGCAAAAATAATCTGAACAATCCCGTACGGTATCATTAATACAATGGTCAGAATCGAAATAATCATTTCCAGATTCGCAATCATACCCAGCAGGCTGTTAAGCATTGAAAGGACATTAAAGGCGATGAGGATGTTGATTAAGACATCGACCAGATGAAAATCATACCGTTCATTCAACATTACCCGAAACATATACAGGATATAAACACCGATGATAGCATTGCTCAAGTAGATGGCGCCCATCAGGATATTGGCCAGCGGATGACCTTTGGCTGTTACCTCAAACAGAATAGCGAGCAAGACCTGAGGGACAATTAGAATAGCCATTATGATGGTCAGCCATCCCGCCAACCGATAATTGTTTCTACCCGTTTCCGCCCCACCGATGGGATCGCTTGTCATATCCATTATTCACTTCCTCCTACAAATCAAATAAAATCAGGAATATGTTCCAGAACGTCGCCGGGTTGACAATCGAGTTCTTTGCAGATGGCATCGAGAGTGGAAAAGCGAACTCCCTTGACTTTGCCCGTCTTGAGAAGCGACAAGTTGGTCATCGAAATGCCCATTCTATGCGACAACTCCGTCAGCGACATTTTTCGCTTGGCCATCATCATGTCAATGTTGATTTGTATCGCCATTTTATTTATCCGGTTAATGTCAATGTTTTCTATGTCGTCTTACGGGAAAAATAAGGCAAGGTTTCGTTTTGTCAAGATAATTTTACGTAAAACGTAAAATAATTTAACGATAACATAAAATATTTTACGTATTTTCGACTACATTTAATTCTTCAATTATCCTAAGTGGTTGTCTTATAATATAATGAGTAAAGTAGGTCGGGTTCCGAGCGCATCCCCTTTGGGGTGCGGCGTGACACCTGACATCTTTCCGTTTATTTAAGCAGAATCATCTTTCTGGTGGTTGCATATTCATCCGCTTCGAGGCGGTAGAAATAAATACCGCTGGCGACGCCGCCGGCGTCCCAGGCAAACTCATGAGTTCCTGCTCTAAGATTCTTGTCAACCAGTGTGACCACTTTCTGCCCGGTGATATTGTAAATCTCCAATGCCGCCCGACAGGCCTTGGGCAAACTGAAGCTGATCCTGGTTATTGGATTGAACGGATTTGGATAATTTTGCCGTAGAAAGAGATACTCTGGAACAGGTAATCCCTCTTCGTCAATATCTAAAGGTAACTCATTATTGCCGCCATAGGCTCCCATATCGGCTATGGAAGCCCCCAAACCCCTTTGACAATTCAATACCAGATCGATATCATCGGGATGTCCCTCATCGATGCAGGGTGAATCATAAGGGCTGCCGCAATCGGTAGTCATCAGATGAAAGTCGCCGTTTTCCGGATCACGAAAACGAGGTTCAATTTCAATATTTCCCAATCCATCGTACCCGCCCTCGATATCACAATATGTGATATCCGGTGTTCCGTCGCCATAAACAGTATTTCCCCATACAATCGTATTTTTAATAACCGGGCTCGAATTGTCCCAGTATATCCCCAGGTGATTATTATTATTGGCAATAACGTTGTTAATAATAACCGGAGATGAATACTCAAAAATATCCAATCCATCGCCCATCCCGACGGCCTCATTATTATACATAATATTGAAACAGATGGTAGGATCGGAAAATACACCAATGCTCATCGCCCCACCGTAACGAGAACGATTTCCGCTTATGGTATTACTCCGGATTACCCCGCCTGAGTTTAACAAACAAATCCCGCCACCAACATTCTGACTTGAATTATTTTCGATAACATTGCCTTCGATCAGCGGGTTTGAGTATTCACAATATATCCCGCCGGCATAGTTATGTGTTCCCCCCAGAGAGGAATTATCGCGAATCTCGTTTTCGATTATCATGGCGTCCGAAGATTCGCAGAAGATCCCTGCGCCGTGAGCGACCTCATCTCGCGCATCAGATCGATTCGATATGATATGGTTGTGAGATATCAGCGGCTTGGCATTGTCGCAATGGATCCCGCCCCCATGTGTATACAGGCCGTTTTGAATTGTAAATCCGGAAATAACCGTCGCGCCATCCCAACCGACTGACTGAAAGGCAACGACCGGTCCGGAAGAATCACCATCTATGATAGTTTGTGAAATGTAGCTTGTATCCCCGGTGGTTAAAAACAGTGATCCCAGCACAATATTATTCATGGAGACACTGATATTCTCTGTGTACGTACCCGGCTGCACCAATACTGTATCACCATTGGCAGCTCCATATATACCTGCCTGGATAGTAGCTGAATCACCGGGAACGTGTATTGTTGTTGTATGACCGAAAGACACCAGCAATGCCAGGGCGAGCGCGGATAACAATATCTTCATGAGCATTTCCGTCAGCGGGATTTTTCCAATTAAGACGCGCAAGAGCCTCTTTTTGTCAAATATCGCAGAACCTTGTATCAACCCACCGCCGCTGGTTCTGGGTGTGTCAAAAGTGAAGTAAGCGAATATAAGCAGGCTGCGCCTGCTGATCCAAAAACAGACGAAGTCTGGCTGTCGCGTGGTGACATCGTCCCCTTTTGACTGTCGGCGGCGGGGCCGCTATTTGACTGTCGTCAGTATGATCAATCTCCGTTGGGCGGGCGAAGCCTGCCAAAAACGGCCTTCGGCCGTGGGTTTGTTTCAAAAAGCCAAATATCCCAAATTTCCTATAAGTGATAGCCGTGTAGAGGATAAGAGGATGGGTTCGTTTTGGATTCGTCCACTTTTTCTTGATATTTGTCCCCAAAAGTCATACAGTCGTCCCGCATTTAAAATATTTATTTCACTATCGATCATAATCTTACATCGAATTTGGCTTTGGTTGCTCATTTTTAGGGGGTCCCACACACTCGTGTGTTTTTGGCTTACGCGTGGATGACCGTAGATTCGTGTAAAAGACAGGCGACGAGCGTGTTCCGGCGCATATGGGTTTGTTTCAGGCGGGGCCTGCTTTTGGCTGTCGCCATTATTCCCAATCTCCAGTGTG
>JAAEQF010000568.1 GCA_024231695.1 FCB group bacterium | reverse complement strand
GGCGAATATAAAGATGTATTTTATCACAAGGCCGAGGGGATAGCCAAGATAACCATCAACCGCCCGGAGGTGCGCAATGCTTTCCGGCCGCGGACGGTTTCTGAAATGGGCCAGGCGTTTGCCGATGCCCGCGACGATGAAAATATCGGCGTGGTGATATTAACCGGGCAAGGTGAAAAGGCTTTCTGCTCAGGTGGCGACCAGAAAATTAGAGGCGAGGCCGGGTATGTCGATGAGGAAGGCGTTCAACGCTTGAATGTCCTCGATTTCCAGCGCCAGATACGAACTCTGCCCAAGCCGGTCATTGCTATGGTGGCCGGGTACGCCATCGGCGGCGGACATATTCTGCATCTGATGTGTGACCTGACTATCGCTGCCGACAATGCCATTTTCGGCCAGACCGGTCCCAAAGTAGGATCATTCGACGGTGGTTATGGAGCCAGTTACATGGCCCGCATCGTCGGCCAGAAAAAAGCGCGCGAAATATGGTTTTTGTGCCGTCAATACAATGCTCAACAAGCTTTGGATATGGGGCTGGTCAACCATGTCGTGCCTTATGAAAAGCTGGAAGAAGAAACAATCCAGTGGTGCCGGGAAATCCTGGCTAATTCGCCGATGGCACTGCGGTGTCTGAAAGCATCGCTTAATGCCGACTGCGACGGTCAGGCGGGACTTCAGGAATTGGCTGGCAATGCGACCATGCTTTTTTATATGACCGAGGAAGGGCAGGAGGGGAAAAACGCTTTTGTGGAAAAGCGTAAGCCGGACTTTTCCAAATTCCCTCGCCGACCGTAAAGAAGATTGAATTGCAGGGAGGGGTAATCATGCGAAATGTTTTTTGGCTGACACCATTAATTATGATTGCATTATTTACGAATGCCTTTTCAGTAAACCAAAATGTACGCAAAGGAGGGGTTGTCGGAATTGGGTATGGGTATGCGACCGTTTTAAACTGGAACTGGAATAACGGCGAAGTCTTAACTAAAGGCAACGGTTTTCCAGTGCATTGTTTTTTTGGCCACAATTGGGATGGAATCAATACTGTGGCACTTTCGTTTCAATTCACTCCTTTTAGAACCGATCAGGTGCCGTTCACAAATGGAATAAAGTATAATGTTTATCAGTATTTTGTAGGTTTGATGTGGCTTCATTACTTCAGCAAATCAAATCGTGGTTTATTCACTACTCTAGCATTCGGGCAGTGCGATTATTTTCTTACAAATGCTGAAGATGATTTTAACTTTGAATATGATACGTCCCAAATAAGTCCTCATCGAATGTGGGCTATAGACATTGGCGGAGGATATCAGATTTCAAAGTGGTTTCAGGTTGGTGTATATTTCGGGATAGGTAGAACGTCGGCCTTTTCCGGATCAAATCAAAGTTCAAGTCACAAGAATTTGTCTTTCATGTTAACGGCTCCCTTAAAGACAAATTAGGTGTGGGTGTCTGCTGCGAATGAGTATTCAAGCCGACAATAAAAAACAATCGCACATTCGTGTGTGGCTGCGGGCTGCGCGACCGAAAACATTACCGGCCGGGATCGTGCCGGTACTCGTCGGTGGAGCTATCGCTTTTTCCGATGGCCTCTTTCATCTGCCTTCGTTTTTAGCGGCTATGTTCGGGTCGATCATGATTCAGATCGGCACCAACTATGCCAACGATCTTTTCGATTTCAAAAAAGAAGCCGACAGCTCGGATCGAATTGGCCCCATGCGAGTAACTCAGGCGGGGCTGGTCACACCCCGGCAGATTGCCATCGCCACCACTATTGTTTTTGCCCTCGCTTTTCTGACCGGGATATATCTGGTCTATCGCGGTGGATGGCCGATTGTCATTATCGGACTGGCCTCGATTGTCTGTGGCGTGCTCTATACCGCCGGACCGATGGCTCTGGGTTATATCGGACTGGCCGACATTTTCGTGCTGGTCTTTTTCGGACCAGTGGCGCTGGCCGGGACGTATTATGTTCAGGCGCGCGAAATAACCATGCCGATAATCATTGCCGGAATTCCCTTCGGGATGATATCGGTGGCGATACTGGTGGTTAACAATCTGCGTGATATTACCTCCGACAAAAAAAGTCGCAAGAAAACACTGGCCGTTCGTTTCGGCCGGAATTTTGCCCGGTTCGAATATATATTTATGCTTTTCG
>JAAEQF010000567.1 GCA_024231695.1 FCB group bacterium | reverse complement strand
GCCTTTGCCAAATTCAAACCCGGATTCGTCCTGCAGGAACAATGCCCCGTGGGAACGGAAGTTATCATGGGCGCCAAAGGTAACATCGGCGTCGCCCCGACGATGATGTTCGGTCTCGGTGGCGTTTTCGTCGAAACCCTGAAGGATGTCCAATTCGCGCTCTCCCCGCTTTCGAAACAAGATGCGCAAGACATGATCTGTTCCATCAAAGGTTATCCGCTGCTGAAAGGCACCCGCGGAACGAAACCGGCAGATATCGAAAAACTGACCGAAACCCTGATACGCCTTTCGATGTTCTGTGCCGATTTCCCGGAAATCGACGAGATGGATTTGAATCCGGTCTTTGCCTATGAGAACGGAAAAGGCGTCGCCGTGGTCGATGCCCGCTTGAAATTAAAAAGTACGGAATAGATAAATAAAACAGGGACACCGTGGGGCAAAAGCCCCCTATACCAATGGGAATGGATCACGCATGAGTTGGGTTCCTCTTACAATTGTCTGTATTTATATCGTCCTTCTTTATATTATTACCTGGATGACGCGCAGGCTGAGTCGCGGAGGAATGATCGCCTACTTGTTGGCCGGAAGGAACCTCCCCTATTGGGTAATCGCTCCTCTTTTGACCGGTCTGGCCATCGGTGGAGCCTCAACTATCGGAGTCGCCGAACGAGCTTACACGGTCGGTCTGTCGGCTGGCTGGTACAATGCCGCCTGGGCTGCCGGAGCGCTTTTGGTCGGTCTGGTCGCCGCTCGACGCTACCGTAAATTGGAGATTACCACTCTTCCCGAACTTTTTGAAAGGCATTACAGTGTCTCCGGACGAGTAGTCGGCGTTTTCGGTCAGCTCACCCTGCAATTGGTCATAACTTCCCTGCAATACGTGGCTGGCGGAGCCATCCTTGCCTCCCTGCTCCCGGATGTTTTTAGTTTTCAAGCGGGAATGCTGGTCACAGCGGTAGTTTTTGTGGGTATAACCCTGATCGGTGGATTCTGGGCCGCGGGCCTGACTAATATCATCAATGTAACTTTCATTTACGCCGGAGTGCTTTTGGGCGCTTTCATGGCTGTTGACAAAGTCGGCGGATTGAGCAAAATCACGGCCTCTCTTCCGGCCGGGCATCCCGGCTTTGATCTCGGAGCCATCGGCTGGGGATTGGTCATCGCCTGGTTTGTGGTCATGTGTACGACTGTATTTTCGGTGCAGTCGATAGCCCAGATAAGTTTTGCCGCCAAAGATTCCCGAGCCGCCCGAAAAGGTTTTATACTCGCCAGCCTGATCATTTTGCCGGTTGGATTCATCAGTGCCATAATCGGCGTTGCCGCGGCAATTATGCATCCGGGCATCATCGCTACAGAGGCCCTCCCCCGCACCGTGATGAGTCTCAGCCCTTGGGTGGCCGGCATCATCCTGGCCGGATTGTGGGCGGCGGATGTTTCCACCGCTTCGGCTCTTTTGATCGGCAGCGCGACACTGGTCGTGGGCGATATCATCAAACGGTTTATCGCTCCCAATCTCAACGAGCAACAGGAAAAAGTTATTTCCCGGATCGCAGTTCTGGTACTCAGCCTCTTCACCTATCTTCTGGCCGTTTCCGTTTCCGGTATTCTCAAAACGCTCCTAATCGGTCTGACTCTGACTACGGCCTATACCCTGATAACCCTGATGACCATTTTTGCTCCCCGGCTCTGTCGCCGCTCGCATGCGACTTGGACTCTCTTGACGGCTATGGCGGCGTTGGTTTGCTGGTTGGTGTTCCCGCAACTACCGGCGTTTTTCAATAGTCTGGGTCTGCCGCATCCGATCTATTTCTGTTGGATAGTCAGCCTGCTGACTTTTGGAGCAGTCTTAATTTTGGATAATAGAAAAATAGAGGTTTCTGTCTGAAAAAAAGAAAAGTGAATCTATAGTCTCAAGCAAGAGGATATAATTATGACTGATAATAACAATAATGGCCAAATGCGCGTGGGCGTAATCGGCATGGGCCCGGTAGGGGCCGTGCTAATGGCTCATCTGATTGAAGCCGGAGCCTTTGTCGTGCCCTGTGATATTATTCCCAAAAAGATGGACAAGATCAAGAAATCCGGAATTATTCTGAAGCGAACCATCGAAAAGCGTGTCGAGGTTCCCGCCGTATGCAATTCGATTCAGGAATTGGAAATGTATGATCTGGATCTGGCTATCATCGCCGTCAAAACGCCCGGATTGGCAAAAGTGGTCGGCAAGTTGGCGCAGATAAAATCGGATAAAATGTATGTTTTGTGCGCTCAAAACGGTATCGACAATGAACTGATTGTGGCCCAGGAATTCGGCGACGAAAAGACGCTTCGCATGGTCGTCAATTATGCCGGCAACATGCCCGAATCCAATATTGTCCATGTAAGCTTTTTCAATCCTCCCAACTATATCGCCGCCCTTTCGCCCAAAGGCGAAGATATGGCCAAAGACGTTGTCGAGCTTATGAACAAGTCCGGTCTGGATACGATGATCCCGGAAGACATTCAGGATTTCATCTGGGAAAAAGCGATCCTCAATGCCGCTCTGAGCGCTGTTTGCGCCATCACCCGCAAGACCATGAAAGAAGTGATGGATTTTCAATACACGTTGGAACTGGTCGAAGCCATCATCGACGAATCGGTGCGGGTGGCCGAAATGGAAGGAATCGAACTGGGCAAGAAATTCCGGCGCTTCTGCGTCCGCTACCTGAAAAACGCCGGACATCACAAACCGTCCATGCTGATAGATCTGGAAAATGGAAGCAAGACCGAAATCGATCAATTGAATGGAAGAATTGTCAAGTATGGCCGCAAACATTGCCTGCCGACGCCGCTTAATCAATGCGTGACGGCATTGGTTCACCTGCTTGAATATTCGGTGGAATAAAAAGATAATAGAAGGAGGAATGGATGGATAAAATCACGGCCTATCAAATGACCGGCAAGGATAAGCCTTTCGAGCGGGTTGAATACTCGCCCGAAATTGGCCCCGGCGACGCGCTGGTGAAAATCGCCGGCTGCGGTGTATGTCATACGGATTTGAGTTTCTGGCATTACGGGGTTCCAACTCGGCACGAACTGCCTTTGGTATTGGGGCATGAAATTTCCGGCACAGTCCTTGAAGGACCGGCCGAATTTAAAGGCAAGCCGGTAATCATCCCGGCCGTATTACCCTGCGGCGAATGCGCTTTGTGTAAATCGGGACGGAGCAATATCTGCCGTAAGCAACTGATGCCTGGCAATGATTTCAACGGTGGCTTTGCCAGCCACATTGTCGTTCCCGCCCGCTATCTGGCCGCGGTACCCGAAGCAGCCCTGGCCTCGCACAGCCTGGCCGAACTTTCGGTGGTCGCCGACGCCGTTTCGACTCCCTATCAGGTAATCGTCAAAAGCGATCTCAAACCCGGGGATTTTGCCGTGGTTATCGGCGTTGGAGGAATCGGAATCTATACTGCGCAACTGGCTAATATTCTGGGCGCCAAAGTACTGGCCATAGACATTGATCAGCAAAAGCTGGATCAATTGACAGAGATCGGCGTCACCGCCACCCTCAACCCCAAAGACCTTGATTTCAAGGAAATCAAAAAACAGGTCAAAGGCCTCTGCAAAGAACTGGGCGCACCGTCGCATGGCTGGAAAATCTATGAAACCTCCGGCACCAAACCGGGTCAGGCACTGGCTTTCGGCCTTCTGGGCATTGCCGGAGTATTATCCATCGTCGGTTTCACTCTCGACAAAATGGAAGTCAGGCTCAGCAACCTGATGGCCTTCGATGCTCAAATCATCGGCACCTGGGGATGCAAACCGGAACTTTACCCCGAGGTTATCAATCTCGTGGCCGAGGGCAAATTAAAACTCAAACCGTTCACGGACACTTTCCCGCTCTCGACCATAAACGACATTTTCCAAAAGACACTCAACCATCAACTGCTTAAACGGTCGGTTCTGGAACCGGATTTTTAAAACGGGAAATATCAGGGAATTGATTGAATATAAAGGAGGAAAATAAAGATGAGTCACGATCTGGTAAATCACAATCTGGTCGAAGTGGAATTCAAGGAAATCATCTATGAACTCAGACCCTGTCTTGATGCCAAGGGCCAGCCGGTTAAGGGGCTGCATAACGCATGGATTTTCCTGAACAATCCCAAACAATACAATTCTTACACGACCGCGGCCGTCAAGGAAGTGATCCTCGCCTTCCGCCAGGCCTCCAATGATCGTTCGGTAGTGGCCGTCGTCTTTTCGGCCGTGGGCGACAAAGCCTTCTGTACCGGAGGCAACACCAAAGAATACGCCGAATACTATTCCGGCCGGCCGATCGAATACAAGCAGTACATGCGCCTGTTCAACGACATGATTACCAACATTCTGATGTGTGACAAGCCGGTGATCTGCCGGGTCAACGGCATGCGTATCGCCGGCGGTCAGGAGATCGGCATGGCCTGCGATTTCGCTGTCGCCAGCGACATGGCCGTTTTCGGTCAGGCCGGACCACGGCACGGCAGCGCTCCCGATGGCGGCAGTACCGATTTCCTGCATCTGTTTGTCGGTATCGAACGGGCCATGCAAAGCTGTCTCTTGTGCGAAATGTGGTCGGCCTACGAGGCCAAAACACTGGGACTGATTACCGAGGCCGTTCCGGTTTTCAAAGTTGACGGCCAATTCGTTCGCAATCCCCTTTTGGTCACTGACCGCTGGCTGGATGATTCCGGCGACATCGTCTATGGCAAAAGAAAAGCAGGCGATGATTACAAAGCCGGGAAAGAGATGATGGGTAAGGGTGAAGTTGATCTTGCCCCGCTGGATAGTAAAGTCAATGAACTGGCCACCAAGTTTCTCTATCTGATGCCCGATTGCGTCAACAAAACCCTCAATAGCGTCCGGAAAAAGAAGCTTGAACACTGGGACCGCAACCATCAATCCAACCGCGACTGGCTGGGCTTGAATATGATGACCGAGGGCAAGGCCGGTTTCCGGGCTTTCAACGAAGGCCCCAAAGGCAACCGTGAAGCTGATTTCATCAAACTGCGGATCATGCTGTCCGAGGGTCATCCCTGGGATGATGAACTGCTAAACGCCATTTTGCCGAGGTAGTTGATATGGCTGAGAAAATCATAGTCGAACCGTTGGCAGACGGTCAAGTCATCCGCGTTACGTTAAACGCGCCCAAAGCCAATGTGCTGGACGGTGCGATGATGAGCGATATTCAGGAATTTCTGGATATTCTGACGTTTCAATCGGATGTGAAACTGGTGCAGTTCACCGGCGCTGGAGATAATTTCAGTTTCGGCGCCAGCGTCCCGGAACATACTAAAGAAAATGCGCCGCAAATGCTGAAGCAGTTTCATAAGCTGTTCTACACTCTGGCCGATCTGGCCATCCCAACGGCCGCCATTGTCTCCGGCCAATGCCTGGGTGGTGGATTGGAACTGGCTTTGATGTGCAATTTCATGTTTCTGGACCAAACAGCCAAATTGGGTCAGCCGGAGATCAGCCTCGGCGTATTTGCTCCACCGGCTTCGCTTATTTTGCCGATGAAAGTGGGTCAGGCCCACGCCGACAACCTTTTGTTGTCCGGCAAGATCATTTCGGCCGAAGACGCTATGCGTATCGGGCTGGCGACTGCGTTGTATGACGACCACGAAGCGATGCTGGCCGGAGTGGACAAATGGGTGGAAAAGATAATCCTGCCCAAAAGCGCCTCATCCCTGAAACACGCCGTACGGGCCGCGCGGTTGGAGTTCAACGCCGTCATCAAAGAGAAACTGTCGGAGCAGGAAAAGCTTTATCTCAATGAACTGATGGCCACTTGTGACGCCAACGAGGGCATTCAGTCGTTCCTCGAACGCCGCAAACCGGAATGGAAGAATGAGTAGTAGATTTGTGGCCCACACGTCTTTGACGTGTGGGTTCATATGGGGGGGCGTTACTGGTAAATATACACAGGATAAAAAAGCATAATTTCTGCGCGGTTGGGAATCCCTTCCCGACCGCGATATTGTATGGGCGGCAGACGCCCTCGTCTGCCCCGCGCTATAATCGAAAATAAGACTTATCAATCCTCAAAAATCCCGGCTTGTTCTCATACCAATCTTTAGCTGAGGAATATGGCCAATCTGTTGCGACATCGACCAGACCGGCTTTCACAGGATTGTTATGAATGTACTCCAGCTTGGTCAAAAATTGTTCTTCATTCCGAATAATAAAATCATCGAACCTGGGTTTCCACAATCTGAATTGGCCTTTTTTAATCAGTAAGTTCCGATACTCGCCCAAATCAGTTTTTTTTAATCTCCGGGCACTAATACTTTTAAAGGCTTGAACGAATCTTGAGAGGTCTGAGATACTATGCAAATAGGCCAACATATGAATATGCGAAGGCATCAGTACATATCCTGTCAACAACCCGTCGTATAGATCGAGTGTCTTTTCCAGTTCATTCAGTGTGATTTCTGCAGCCAAACGAACATTGTATACGGGCGTCCATCCAGTGGTTGTTGTCGTGACGAAGGCAATACCTTGTTGTGGAATATGCAGTCTTTTGCGGATTACCATCTCGCCTCATGGCTATAATTGCCGTTGGGGCAGACCGGGGGGTCTGCCGCCCAAAGGTTAACGCTTTAGTGTGGACATATAATATTCTATCTTGAAATGAAAATGTTGTCTATCACATTTTGCGTTATTAAAAAAGGCGGGATCTGAGTGACCCCGCCCTTCTGCTATTTATGGGCGGCAGACGCCCACGACATGAATGTCCTCGTCTGCCCCTACTTAACCGAACTACCTACGGTTTCTCCAACGAATAATAAACCTTGATCTCCTCCAATTCCTCGAAAATACGCGGAACAACCTGAAGTTTCATACCGATTTTGATTTCCTCATCGGCCACCGTATCACCGAACCAGGCCAAAAGCCGTCCGGTCTCCTCCAGATCAACTACGCCGATGCGATAGGGAGCCACATCTTCGAATCCGGTCGGCGCAGCATGAATAGTGGTATGCGTGATCAAAGTCCCTCGTCCGCTAAACTCGATATATTCGAAATCTCCCGAAAGACAGTTATTGCAATCGGCCCGGGGCGGAAATGATTCCTGTCCGCACTTTTTGCATTTGGAACCCATTAGTCGCCGGTCTTTCAGATGATTGGCGAATTCGGTCACTTTCGTATAGGGAGAGAAATTTACTTTTCCAAACCAT
>JAAEQF010000566.1 GCA_024231695.1 FCB group bacterium | reverse complement strand
GACCTTTCTGACCTTTCTGACCTTTCTGACCTTTCTGCCCTATCTGACCTTTGTGACCTACCTGACCTTTCTGACCTCTCTGGTCTGTCTGACCTATCTGACCTGTTTGGCTTATCGCCTATCTGACCTGTCGTATTTTCGCCCACAACGTGATGGCAGTGCCTCCCTCCACTGAATTCCACCGGATGGGCACCCTCCTACGGCCCTACTATTGGCGCATCGCATGCGGCCTCGCCCCTTGGGAGGGACTGTCTGACTTAACAGCTCTCGACACAAGCCATGCTCAACTCGCCTATACATGTACTACATGTTCCACATGAGTGACATGCAGGCTACCCTTTCAGGATATTGCCTTTTTCCTATCACCCCCGGCACTGCAGGACGGAACTTAATCCGCCTCCGCTGCCATGCAGGCTACGCTATCAGGCTATAGACATTTTCCTATCGACCCTGGCACTGCAGGACGGAACTCAATCCGCTCCCGCTGCCATGAAGCAATCCGCAAGGCG
>JAAEQF010000565.1 GCA_024231695.1 FCB group bacterium | reverse complement strand
GCGACCTTGATCGGTTTAGAGATTGTCATGCCGAAATCCTCCTCTTCTTACATTGTTTCATGAACCACAAAACAACCGCAAGAAACAGGAAGCACAGACATTAACGAACAAGACGACCCGTTCCTATTCCCCCGTGATCACGATCGACGGAGCCAAAATCACGTCGCTCGACCAGCGGCCGGTGGGCTCGGAGCCGCAGGCGGGGACGAGGGCGTCTAGGGTGATGGGGCCGGGGGCGTCGATGAGGAGGGTGATGGTGGCGCGGGCGGAGTCGGCTGAGAGGCCCGTCATGTCGTAGCGGTTGGCGGGGGCGCCGAAGAGGTCGGTCCCTTCGCCGCCGAGCAAGGTCGCCGAACCGACCGAGACCGAGAAGACCACCGCGAAACCGCCCGAACAAGGCACCACCCCGGACTGGTTCTCCAAAGAAAGAGTCACGTGCGTGGTCGAGCCCACCGCCACCGCCGCGCCCGGAGCGGAGAGCACCGACAGGTTCGCGGGCGAGCTGTTGTAGCCGGAGACGCGGGCGCCGGCGGTGAACATCACGTTGAGCAGGGTGCGGTCGTTGGGGCCGGGGAAGCCGTCCTTGTCGAGGTCGAGCGTGTCGAAGACGCCGGGGATGACGTCGGCGTACGATTGGGGCACGCCCGCGATCTCAAGCGCGACCGTGACCACGTCGCCGACGCCGATGATGCCGTCGCCGTCGCCGTCGCCCCAATAATAACAGCCCGGGTTTTGGAACGGGTTGGGTACCGGGTCGAGGGCCCAGGGGTCGGTCCCGTTCCAGTACTCGTGCGCGTTGGGGTTGACGTCGCCGTCGAAATCGGTGTCGCCGTCGGCGGGGTCGCACGGGTCGAGCGGCGGGACCGAGCCGGAGTTGGCGGCCTCGTAGCCGTCGGGCAGGTAGTCGCCGTCGGAGTCCCACTCGCGCGGGTCGAGGCAGCCGAGTTCGGCGTCGTCGTCGAGTCCGTCGCCGTCGGTGTCGGGATCGCAAGGGTCGGTCTCGCCCGGGTCGAGCACGCCGTCGGTGTCGCCGTCCTCCACGCCATCCAACAAATTGTCCCCGTCGGTGTCGTCGTTGAGTGGGTCCAGGCACGCGATCGTGATCGCCTCGATGTAGTCGCCATAGCCGTCGCCGTCGGTGTCCGCGAGGTTGGGGTCGGTGCCCAGCGTGTCGGATTCAAGCGTGTCGGTGAGCCCGTCGCCGTCGGCGTCCGCCGGCCCGCAGCCTTCGTCGACCTGTCCGAAGCCGGGGTCGCCGGGGCATTGGTTGTCGTGGCCGTCGCAGTGGTCGGGGTTTTCGGGCGTGGGGGCGCCGGGGTAGGTGGAGGTGTCGCCGTCGTCGCAGTCGGGCCCGCCGATGGTGGCGTAGGCGTCGCAGCCGGTGAAGTAGGAATCGGCGTCCACGTCGACGCAGCTCGCGCACCCGCCGCCGGTCCAGTTGTTGATATCGTCGTCGCAGGCGTCGGGTCCGTTGATGGCGACGTAGGCGTTGCACAGTTCGAAGTAGGTGTCGGAGTCGTCGTCGTTGCAAGTGGCGCAGGTGTCCCAGGCGTTGGGATTGACGTCGTCGCAGTCGGGCCCGTTGATGGCGGCGTAGGCGTTGCACAGTTCGAAGTAGGTGTCGGAGTCGTCGTCGTTACAGGTGGCGCAGGTGTCCCAGGCGTTGGGGTTGAGGTCGTCGCAGTCGGGACCGTTGATGGCGACGTAGGCGTTGCAGGTTTCGAAGTAGGTATCGGAGTCGTCGTCGTTACAGGTGGCGCAGGTGTCCCAGGCGTTTTCGTTGGCGTCGTCGCAGTCGGGTCCGTTGACGGAGGCGTAGGCGT
>JAAEQF010000564.1 GCA_024231695.1 FCB group bacterium | reverse complement strand
TCCGAAGCCCCCACCACAACAAACAACGACGGTATTACCAACAATGGAACCGGACCCGGGAGTTTTAGCAGTTCCATCACCGGTTTAACACCGGGTACCGAGTATCATGTCCGGGCTTACGCCACAAACAGTAACGGTACGTCCTACGGAGAAGAGGATGTGAGTTTTACCACGGACAGCACCACGCCCACAATTACCACGACCGGGATTTCCAATGTTACCCTGACAACCGCCGAAAGCGGCGGTGAGGTCACGGATGACGGCGGAGCCGAGGTGACTTCCAGGGGAGTCTGCTGGAGTACGTCCTCAATCCCCGACACTGCCGATCCCCTTACCCTTGACCATACCACCGACGGGGACGGTACCGGTACCTTTACCAGTTCCATCACCGGTTTAACCCCGGGTATCGAGTATCATGTCAGGGCTTACGCCATAAACGTTAACGGGACGTCCTACGGCATCGATCAGAGCTTTATCGCGGGCTCGACCACACCGGAAGTCACCACGGCCGCGGTTGACGATATTGGCCTGTACACTGCCTCAAGTGGCGGCAATGTCACCGATGACGGCGGTTCACCGGTTATTGCCAGGGGGATATGCTGGAGTAGTACGTCC
>JAAEQF010000563.1 GCA_024231695.1 FCB group bacterium | reverse complement strand
TGTTGGTACTATAAAGGGAAGGACTGCCATACGGATATTCAATAAATTTCGAAATCTCAAGAAAAAGCAATATTGGGGGAATCATTTCTGGGCTGAAGGGTACTGTGTAGATACAATTGGGCTTGATGAGGAAATGATTCGAAAATATCACAGTACATGACAAAAAATTACTAATTCGTAACTAACAGAAATTATACAACATGAAATAATTTATTCTTTTTCTCAAATACTTGAAATTATTACTGGACCGATCGCCACCGTATCGTTATGTTGGGTTAAACCAATCCATTAACCTAATCGCGAGGATACGATGGCAGCATACGAAGCACTTTTCGAGACTCTCATGCCGCATTTACCCGATGTGAACAAAGCAAGAATCAGATTTCTTTCCAAACTCGTGACTGCTTTGATCGTCTCCAATACGATTTCCTATGAGTATCTCGCACGAAAGATCGAAACCCGGGCGAAACTCTCCTCGGTATACAGAAGCATTCAACGGTTTTTCGCATCTTTCGAAATCGACGCTTTCACAGTCGCAAGATTGATGGTGTCTCTCGTTCCCATCGGTCAACACGGCTGGATACTGACACTGGATCGAACCAACTGGAAATTTGGCAAAACAAACATAAACTTTCTCGTTCTGGGCGTCGCCTATCAAGGCGTCGCAATCCCTTTGTTTTGGACTCTGCTCGACAAACGTGGCAACTCCAATTGGAAGGAGAGAATCGACATTGTCAGCCAATTTGTAGAATGCTTCGGGACTGATGTCATCGAGTGCTTCACTGCGGACAGAGAGTTCATCGGCCATAACTGGCTCCACTATTTAAAAAGTGAAGACATTCCCATATGCATCAGGACGAAAGCCAACATCCAGATTACGGACAGAAACGGCGTACTTAAGCCCGGCAACCGTTTGTTTTCCCATCTGGGAGCCGGTGAGCATTCGATTCTCGAACAGCGCCAAACAATGGGACTTGTATTCGACATTGTGGGATGTAGACTCCCAACCGGCGAATATCTTATTCT
>JAAEQF010000562.1 GCA_024231695.1 FCB group bacterium | reverse complement strand
GATGCCATAATTGTTCGGCCCGGTCCCCAATTGTTTTCATTAATTTGGTCCGAGGCATCATCGTTTTTTATTGTGAAGCAAGCCTTGCCAGTGAATGCATCAGTAGTATCCAGATGACCATTTCCATATTCATCATTCCAAAGATGCCAACCATCCCATCCAGAACCAGCGGTATAGTCCAGGGGAATTTGCTCAAAATCCTGAACCAGAAATTCTTCCGGTCTGCAATTGGATGCTTCACCAATAATTTTCAAACCACGATTATCATACTTGCTTGCAGAAACCACACCATTAGCATTTATACGTCCCAACAAATTTCCAAAATCATCGAAAGCATACGCAGAATCCGTCACCAATATCTCCGTCTGATCGTTGAGATCGCGCCAGGAATAATGCTGAACCGATTCCCAACCGCCGTTTAAATCGTAGTTTCTTCCCGACTTGGACAATAGTCGGCACGTTCCCAGCGAATCATAATACGTGGAATCAATCTTAATTCGGTTTATCGCGTTATCCGCAAGCATTGCTCGGGCCGTGAGCAAATTATCTCCGGTCGAATCAGCATGAGCATAGACATAATCTTCAACCATATATGTGCTTGCTGGAAAGTGAGACGAGCGTTTGCGAGTAATTTGGCCGCTGTATGTATCGTACTCATAGTTTGTCCAGAAATAAAAATTGCCTTTTTCAAGTTTAGTCGAGTCAAGATGAATACGATATACGTCAATTACTAATTCTGAATCAGGCACATTGTGAAGAGAATAGTAATTATAGGTGTAGGTGGGGAAATTTGCGGTTTGTTCGCTGTCGACCGAATACGATTCAGTATAATAAATACGCCCATCCAAATGGTATCCGCCATTTGCCACTCGATACATTGTGCCATTATCCATATCCGGGAAGTACATACTGTCGGTTAAAGACGAGTCGTAAACTGCTGCGTCATAAAAGCCTGCGCTGTCAATATCGTTGTAGAAATAGAATTTTGTATATCCATCCGGGCCATCATCATTGGCTGTGTACGGAGTTGATACTTCAGCTTTGGCAAATCGAGGTGTCAGGCCATCCGAAGCCAGCATCCCGGCAAAGAAGTTGAATTTCTGGATAGTTGGATTTTCATCTTCCTCGAAATTCAGAAGAACGATCGAATCGACAATAACATACAGCGGCTTGCCTTTAAATTGCCTGTCAAAATATCGATAGCCGTAAATATCATTCTTGTAGTAACCCGTATAGTTAAACATGTCTACTTGATATAAAAACTCTTCATGCGGATAGAATCCCGATGAGTTATTACTCCCTCCCTGCTCCCAAGTCGGAGCGTTAAGCACAGAGCGCTTATAGTTGTCATCATAATATTTGTTGTACAGATATACATAATTAGTGTCATCGCCTGGGTCTAGACCGTATTCTGCACGCCGGGCAAGATAGAAGCTTGAGGCCCGGCAACCCTGCCAATCGTATGGATTGTTTTCGGCAACAAACTCTGCTATACTATCTTCTTCCCATGTCTGATTTCCCATATAGCGTCTCAAGGTGACACCCGGTCCGTAGGCGTATGAATTCTGGAAAAGCTGAACATCTCTAACGGGTTCACCGCTTCCAAAATACCAATTAAAAAGGTGATCATAATCCCAGTCAATACCATCCCACTCATATATTCTAATTTCGTGATCTGCTCCTGCGCCTTCTATAATCAGCGAATGACCAGAAGTCCACATTCTGCTATAGGAACCATTACCCGGATTTGATATCGTTTTGAATGAATCTCCATCCCTGAAAACAGAAATGAATTCAGATTGACCTAAAAATGCATTTATAAACCCATTTGATAGCAGAGCTAATCGTCGTGTTTTCATATCTGGATCCTCATCATACCAGCTAAATACTGTAAAAGACCAATTATCGTCCACCCATCTGTAGGCAACAGTATTATACGAGTGTATAATGTAATATATATATGGATTATCATATATAGTATATGCTGAATGGGTAAAGGCAACCATATCCGGACCGACAACCATTCTGACTCTACCACCATCATACCCCCCACACCAGCCCCATGGTTGTGAATAGCTGGCAATACTATCGGTAGAATAATTATATTTACCAAAGATTACAGTATCGCGGTAGTGGTTGTTATCACTGCCTGCAGAATAATATTTGTAATCCCAGCAATATATACCGTAAGTGTTGACATTAACCTTTACAGCGGAGAGCTTATATGTATCAGGATCGACACCGGATGGATCAAATATCTGATATTGTACCCAATAGTTCCCATTCCAATAATAGTAATATGCCCTATGTAGAAATCTAGTCCATTCGGACGGAGTGTTAGCTGCCTGTCCATATGGTCCAACAGCCACGACAAAACAATCTGTCCCGGCTGACATATACACATTATCACCGGAATTACGAACGATTGATCCGACCAGGGTATCAGTTCTCCAATAACCACCCATCCATCGCTTGACGATAATCTCTTCCTCGCCTCTATCATAGTAGGCAATCCAATCTTCGTTCGATACCGCGGGCTCATCCCATTCATGTACATCATATTTCGATGTATCAATATTGGCTGTGTCAATATGCCAATAACCATCCCAACATCCATAAACGGGAACATTAGAGTAATGAAAGAACATATTGCTGTTGGAATAAAGTGTTGAGCCACCGGGTTTAAAGAGATTCCATGTTTGGTTTTCAACTAAAGCTGTGTCAAGTAAAGAAACATTAACGCTGTCGGCGACTGCGCGATAGAATATCTCTTTTAATGCCCCAAAAGGGTAGCACACTTTATGGATACGTCCGTATTCACAATCGTCTTTTTCGACGTGATAAATAAAACTGGTTGGCGGAAGTTCTTCGCTCTCCTCCTTCGAATAAGTGTTAATTTGTTTGAGGGCCAGTTTATTCAGTGATGGACTATTTTCATCATTAAGGTACTCATACAAAAACTTTGTCGTGTACAAAGTATCGCAATACCGTATAAGCGTGTCGTATCGCGGTTTCAGTCGGATTACATGCGAGGCTCGTTTCGTATATAGGAATTCATAGTTATTCACACCATAGAATGACTGCAAATCATCATTGCGGTCTTCATAGATTATTCTGACGCTATTACTGTCGGCCATTAGTATTTCGAAAAGATAAGAACCTCGTGTATAGGGGTAGCCAGAATACACAAGACTTCCGGAAGCGGTATCTCGTACCCTAAGATGCGCATTGTCAGTTAGATAGTAGAACTCTATCCAATTCAAACCTTCCGGATCGGATATTTTCCTCAGATCCCATTGATAAGGATAGGGCTGATCGTCATTGGTGACGCCATTGCCTACATAGGTTCCATAGTGATGAATAAGCCGCGTAGCAACTGGGCATGTGAAGTTGTCAGTCATATCGCCATATTGATAAACCGTACCGTCTTCCTTGAGAATAGTCCATCCAATGATAATAGGAGTATTATCAACTGTATCCAGATGGCGCGTAATTACCCAGGGATCGCCGTTTTTCGTGATAAAACGGTTGCCCTCGGCTTGGATTAATTCAGTGGACCCGCCACCCGACTGCAATCTATACTTATCATCTTCAAGCATTGTCGTGCTTTTATGGTCAACGATGATTGAATGGCGATCAATACTAAAACCCAATCCAAAGGGAGAGGCCTGGGCCTTATAGTTTTCGGATTTTGCCGTATGTGATACATTGCTGTTATACTTCAATACTAAATCATACCCCAGGCCACCTCGCCCAGACAATGATGCCAGAGGGAACGATTCCGCGTATTGTCCCGAATATAAATCCACAGTATTGGCCAAAATATTATCAACGGCAGAGGAATCGTCTTGAGATAACGTATTTAACAGGCCGAAACCTTCAGTCCCGTTGCTGGCCGTCGCCGATCCCTCCGGTATGATGTACTCAGCAGTAGTGCCTATATGGCAAATCGCCAGTATGGCAGAGAAGAGAATAAAACGGTATTTCATCATAATCTCCTATTATTGTTACTTTCTTAATATATTGTTCTTATGTGTATTTAGTATTTTATACAATCATTTTTGTACAAATTATACATTAATTTACCTTCATTGGAAGCCATTCCTCCGGCTAAGAAGTTCGAAGATTGCGTGATAAATTTCATCATATTGGCAGTTTGGGGGTTTTAAGTGGTTTAGGTGAACTATACCAGACTTGGGTTTATCTTCTCGCCAAAGCGTAACATGTTGTACGAGTATGGATTAGAAAATCACGACTGGTTATTTAGGTCAGGCTGCTAATCGCAAGAAAGTTCGAAGTTCGTCAACGAAGGGACGCCATAATTGATGGATTGGCGGATTATCACTAAATTCACCTTTTTGTTTGGTTATTCTTTCATTATGAACTGCAAGTATATCAAACAGTTGTCGATATTCGAAAACGAACTCATCCCCTTTCACCGCACAGTTCGAAACTACAAAGTTCAATAATTCTCGTTTCTCATCATTAGTCTTCGTAAGATATTGAGATTAAGCGGATTCTGCCAAACTTAGAATTTTCGAGCCTTTTTCATAGCAATCAATATTAGCATTCAGGCACCTATCAATCCGTTTCTTGATAAGCTCGATCTCTATTGAATATTTTTCACGGAGAGATTGCCATAATTCATCGTCGATTTTGCTATCAAGTTTGTCCTCATAAATAAGTTTTATTCGACCTTCAAGTTTTGCTAACTCGCGCTGCATATCTTTTATTGTACTTTTATGAAATTCTTGTTCATCGTGATGGCTTTCTTTTAACGCCATAATAATCCACTCGACTATTTCTGGATCAATGGTGATTGCTTTGATCGCATCGCCGAGTTTAAATGCCACATCTTCTTCTTTATGATATTTCTGTGGGCATTTACCTTTTGCTTCAGTACAGTTATAGTATATATATTCTCCTTTTATTTTTTGTGCCGTCATTTTGCAGCCACAGTAGCCACACACTAATAGACCACGAAATGCAAAGTGATGTTTCGAGCTTCTTGGTTTGTCAAATCGATGCAATTGGCTTTGAACCTGATTGAACAATTCTTCTGTTATTATAGGCTCATGGATTCCCTTTTTAAATAAATCCCGCCATCGACGTAAGCTTCCCTGTCAAGTAGACAATTCCTGTCCGGTATCCCTCTCTTTATCATTGACTTTTTGATCTAACCGCTTATCTTGTTGTATATAAACTGTCAGGTGTCCTGCAAAAACATGTCTTCATTGACTTCGTATCGACAGTCTTAATTAATCGGAGGTCCTATGAGAGTTTCGTTCATTATGCTATTCGTATTTGCTCTGTCGCACGCATTATTCTCGGCCACAATCAATGTTCCCGGTGATCAACCTACCGATCTCGATGATGTCTATGAAATACGATCAATCAATCCCAATGCTCCCTTGACAGAAATGGGTAATGCTCCTATCGGCGATACCAATGAAAATATATTGGAACGCACGTTCTTTGATAACAACCCTATCACACCCACAACATTTTGGCCTCCGGACGTTGACTGCGATTTGATTGATTATTCGGAAGGCATCTATGAAGAATGGTGGCCTCTGCCCTATTCGAATTCCGGAGGTACAATTTATGCCGTTCGCCATAGTTCATATAATGGTCAAATCTGCACCCTGAAAACCGCCTATGTCGGTATTGATCCAACGATTCCGGATTACAATCAAGGGTCTCCCGATCTGGTCGTTATGATCGCTGACGACGACCGGACCATAAGAGGAAGTGTTACCGTACCTTTTTCTGAATTGCCCTCAACCGCCCAATATGTGGCCTTCGACCTGAGTACTATTGATAACGGCAATCCGTTAACATATACTGATGGGCGAAGCTTTTACGTCTATGTTGCCTTATCCGATCCCACTCAGGATAAGATAGTTTTAACCGCTGCTTCCGGTCCTACGCATAGTTTCAGTTTATGGCTGGATGATATGGATGGCTGGTACTGGTTCGGGGAGGCCGGCAGTCCCGACCTTAATATCGGAGTTGATATCTGCTGCGCGGAAATTCCGTACAGTGAGTGTTATCGACAGAATTATGAATGCGCCGAAATCGGATACCGACTTTATTCTACACCGCCTCCTTATAATGTAACCGATTTCAATATGCGCTTTTCCGTTGATAGAGCCTGCACTTTAAAAGCTGTCGGCATTGCCGTCTACGATGATTCACCCGACATGGGCACACCTGGAATGGATGTTTTCGTATCCGGCAGCGTAAACGGTTTCCCCGATTTGACCGACATCAAATATCAAACCAATATTGCCTACTCCGAACTTGTTTTTACCGGCACGGAGTATCCTCCGCTATATAACCATATTCCCATCCCCGGCGATCTTATTGTCAATGCCGGATTCCATGTTGGTTTCAATGCCGATTTGAGCCAGGATCCCAATGCCTATCTGGTGGCCCTGGCCGACGATGGCGCCTGTCCCAGCGCCCGGGCCGGCGCCGGATATGACGGTAACTGGTATTTGATAAAACATCTGTTCAACGAGGGTGATGCAAATCTATTGATTTATTCCGATCTGTGCAAGGATGAGTATTCAACCTGCGTAACCCGCCGCCAGTATTGCAGCGAGAACTATTTTATCGGCGTTCCCAACGAGGCCGGTACCCGATCAGGAGTATATCAAAAATTCAATCCCACCGGTTTAAGCAACCGTCTGGAAAAAATCAGAATCGGTTTTGAACGATCTGATACCGCTTGGGGCGATTCACCAACAATGTACACAACCGACCTCGAAATCGTCGTCCGTTACGATTTCGGCGGTATCCCGGGTGATATTGCCATCACTCCGATAACAATCACTCCCGATGATTATGTCTTTAGCCCTGATATGGTTGAGGTGGATATCACCGATTTGGACTTCCTTTTTGACGGCCCTGTCTATGTAGGTATTGAGTCATCCGCGTCCAATCTCAATGACGGAGTTTGGATTATCAGCGATAATGGATTATGCGGCAATACTCAGGGATGGTGGCATTATCCGGATGGTGATTCCCCACACAACACAGAGTGGTATTCGACCGGCCAAAGTAATTCACCCGCAGATTTTAATCATAAAATTGAAATCGATGTTTGTTACATCCCGGTCAGCCCGCCGACTTGCGGCCTGTCATCGGATTGGCCTACGGCCGGGCACGATTTCCGGAGAACATCGGCTTCGTCTTATTCTACCGGAAATGCCCGCTGCAAACAAGACCTGCTTTGGGCTTATCCCGGTATCGGCCAGTCTCTGCCCTATTGCCGACCGGTAATATATGACGGTATTCTGATTATTGCATATGGAGACAGATTGCAGGCATTTGATATGAACGGCGATGGTGCCGGTAACGCGAATATTCTATGGGCCATTAAGGATATGCCCGTAATGGGCGGATCATTGTACTATGCTGTTGCAGTAAAAGATGGTTATGTCTACTTCGGCGGTGGTGACGCCCAAAGCATAAATCGAGCAAATGTTTACACAGGTTCCGATGTGGACCTCGACGGTTACGGAATGGACTTGGATGCTCTTGGAAATCCTCTCGACCCCGGTGCCTGGAGTCGTAATGCTCAGAATGGACTAAACACGACAGGTAAAACCATTTTCTCGATTCCAGTCATCCTTAATATCGGCGGTACCGACGTCCTCTTCATCGGCACCATAGCTGGCGAGCTTTGGGCGATCAATGCGGCTACCGGGCAGGAATACACAATAGACACGCCCAATCCCGGCGATCCCGGATGGGAAACCAATCCGATTATGCTGGATGGCAAATTCAGTGCCACATTATCCTCCAATGGAGTCGACATGTTGTTTGCCGGTACCGATAGCCGCGATGGAAAGGGAAGCGACTATGGCACTCTCTATGGCATCAATGCTACAACCGGCTCTGTCGTATGGGCGCGCCATGGCTTACACGGAAGCGGCCTCGATTATTCAAGCCGTAATACTCCTGATAAGCCCAGCGCATCAGTAGTGGAAATACTACAGGGTTTAATCGGGTACGATCAAACGGAGGACGCGTTGTACTTCAGGTCAAGTTTTGTCTATTCCACCGAAATTCCCGGCGGTCCTTCGGGCATGAGATACAAAGTTGACGCTTCTTCGGGCGAAATACTCTGGTCCATGGGAGGACGCTCATACTGGCCGGATGGTGATCTGTCCGTCTCGGGGCCGGTCATTGGTCATAATCTGGTTTATTTCACGGCTGTGCCTTCCTGGACTGACGAATCCCAACAGACTGTGGCCGTCACCAAACAGGGCGGCTCGATCTTCTGGGAATCGGATGAGGCCTTTGACGGCACGGGATTCGTCGAGGGCGCCCTCGATTGTCAGCCGCTTGAATCAAATCTGCTCTATGTCGGTAATACCTCAGGGCAATTTTTGGCAATTAGTACTGACGATGGCACTGTACGTTTTGAATATAATAATCCCCCCGGAACGGAAATGAACGGTAGTGGTATCGCCATCGATTCCAGTCACGTGATCATGACCGACCGCAACGGCCGGGTTTTCTGTTTTAGCGAACAGGAAAACAGACCGCGACTAAGAATATTGACTCATAACGAATATAAAATGGTGCCTTTCTTCTCACCTGATCATTTTCAAGTTGAATATCACGATGTTTTCATGAACAATGGCTGTGCTGATCTGACCGGCTATCTGGAAGCGTATGAATACGGCCCGGCTATACGGGCTACCTCGGTGCGTCCGGATAGGATACGACGGATGGCCGAATTGGCCGACCAGATCGTAACCAATGATTATCCGACCTTGACCAAATACGTGGCCTTGAATATGAACGGCTACGATTCATTCGAACAATCGCCTTTTGCCAAAAACGATTACAGTAATCTGGCCGCTTACGCGCCACCCGCCTGGCTGAACGAAATCATGGTATCCAGTTTCGACCTGGCCGAAGGTGAGACGTTCGACGTCATTTTCGATGTCAACGGTCCGATGATCAATCGCGGTACCTTTCCCTGCTATGTCCAGATAATACCGAGTAATGAACAATACTATCCGGGAAGCGACCTTGCTCCATTCGTCCAGTTGGGAGTGATCGGTGGATGTCTGGAAGAAAACTCCGAATTGATATTCGGGTCGGAATCTCAAAATATAATTCCAGTTTTTAACACCGGTGAACTGGGCAGCCAACTGGCAACGCTTCTGGAAATTGATGGGATCAATGACGCCCTCTATCGGGGCGGTCTGGTATTCGCAACCTCACCGCATGAAATAGCTTTTACCTTCGATAGCTGGCATGACGACGATCCGCCTGATTTTTGGAATACGCTCGTGCCTGATATCAATTGCATGCAACAAAGCCATCCCTTTGTCGAAGGTCCGGAAATAATGGGATATATTTGGGATGAAACAACGTACTCCCCAATTGAGGGCTATCTCTCCACAGTTCGCTATATCGATTCCGTCATCGACTATGATTGTGAAGGTACCGGCTGGGACTGGGATAATATCCATTGCGATTATGACAACGATTTGACCATTGGATTAATGATCGATCAAGGCATGTACGGCGCCATCAACGAGCCTATTCTAAATAATGCTGTTATCTACAAACTCGACATCACAAACAGGAATTCCGATTCGATACCTGGTGTTTACATCGGCGCGCTAATGGATTGGGATTTAGTCTTCAGTCAGAGTGATATTTTTCTATTCGATCAGGACCACTCGATTTCCTGGGGCGTGACTTGTTGGGGATTGCAGGAAACAGGGCGCGTGTACGGAGTCGGAAAAATTCCATTGAGTCACGATCCGATGATTGGTGTCAGGACACTTGATGCCCCATCCGCCATGTGGCATGAGGATCATATAGCCCTCGATTCGGTTTATCACTGGATGACAGAAGTGCCCGGCGCCAGCTGGCAGGAATTAATCGATTATAATCTACCTTGCGATGAATATAATCTCAGTGATCGGGAAGCCTGGTATAGCTTCCTCGGTCACCACTTTGGACCAAACGAAACATACACCTTTGGATTTTATATTTTCGGTTTTAATTCGGTCGATCCCACCGATACGGCCTTCTTTGCCGATTATGCCATCCTTATTAATCAATGGGCCGGTTTTTGCCGAGGTGATATCAACGGCGATAGGGTAATTAATTTGTCCGATGTGATGGCCATATATAATATGGTCGTTAAGGATGGACCAAAGCCGTTGTTTTCTCATCTGGCCGATGTCGATGGCTCACCCGGCGTTACAATGGGCGACGTCGTGCGGTTGGCAGATTACTGGTGGGGAGATGCCGAACTGGTTGAAGGATGGATTCTGCCCTCTTCTTGCCCATAAAAGCAGCCTCCTGGCCGATTTTGATTAGCATGCGACGGAGCGTGGTCTTTCTCATGCCAGTGATAGCAGGCAGAGCCTGTTGTCGATTTGCTTGCCTATTTGGAGCCGAAACCTCTACTTATCAATTGTCTACTTGACAGGGAAGCTTACGCCGAGATTGAAGATGGAAAACCTCCTGACGCCGCAAGAGATGACCGATGTGCTTGGAATAGCCGTTTCTACTATCTACCAGTGGACACATCAGGAGTATATTCCGCATATCAAGATCGGCAAATTTGTGCGGTTTAGGAAATCGGTTGTGGAGAAGTGGCTGGAGAAGCGGGAGAAGAAGGGAAGGCTGACAAAGGGTATAAACATCCATATTTAACTATACGTGTCCTGCCCCACAAATTAGTACAGGATATAAATAATGTCTTTTATGTTAACCAGCCGCGATCTCGGCAGCTTTGAGCCACTCGTTCCACGGCAACAGCTTGGGCCATTTGACGAAGATACATTTTGTGTTTTTCGGCTCTTTCGGTAACGGCCAGAAAGGCCGAAGTCAAAAGGACATCGAGTTTACCCAGCACTTCGTCTTTTTCCCAATAGTAGTTCATATTGTTCTGGACCTGCTCAAAATAGCTGCAAGCAATCCCTCCGGCATTGGCCAGACAATCGGGAATCAGGAAGATACCGCGCTGTTTGATGATTTCGTCTGCTTCGGGCGAGGTCGGGCCATTGGCACCCTCGGCAATGATCTTCACGCCGAGGCCAATCTTATCAACATTGGCCGCCGTGATCTGGTTTTCGAAAGCAGCTGGAATGAGAATATCGACATCCTGTTCCAACCAGGCGTCATCGGACAACACCTCGTAGCCGCAATCCTCAGCCTTGTTTTTTTCGATTTCTCCAAAGCGATTGGTAATGCTCAACAGATCCTTGATATAAATGCCTTCATTTTTGCGGAAAGAGTAGGCCATTTGATCATGCTGATTCCAACAGGCCACGCAGATTATCCGACAACCGATCTGTTCCAGCAAGCGGGCGCAGTGCTGGCCAACGGTCCCGAAGCCCTGCAAGCTGACCGTAACTTTATCCGGTCGCAGGCCCTGCATTTTAAGCGCTTCGCGCAGGGTAAAGACAAGGCCGTATCCGGGAGCTTCTATCCGGCCCAAGGCCCCCCCCATCCCAATCGGTTTGCCGGTTATAACACCCGGATATTTTCCTCCGCTGACGGCTTCGTATTCATCCATCATCCAGAGCATATGTTGGGCATTGGTGAAAATATCCGGACCCGGGATATCGACGGTGGGGCCTAAATTCCGAGCCATATGACGAATATAGCCTTTACATATTTGTTCCTGTTCGTTCATGCTCAGATTATGCGGATCGCATATGACGCAACCGTTGGCGCCGCCAAGAGGAATATTGATAACGGCGCATTTCCAGGTCATCCACATGGCCCGGGCACGGATTGTGTTCAGTGTCGCCTGTGGGTGAAAGCGAATCCCTCCGGCGCACGGCCCACGGGCGTCGTTATGCTGTACCCGATAGCCCTGAAACATTTGCAGTCTTCCGTCATCCATCCGTACCGGAATGGCAAATCGATATTCACGCATGGGGTCACGCAGAAAGTTCCAGACGGCGTCGTCCAATCCAGCATTGGCGATAATATCCTGCAATTGCCGGCGGGCCTCTTCAAAAGCGTTGAATGACTCATTCGGCATCTTGTGATTCCTCTATTTATGAACGTCGGGAAAATCGAACATACCTACTGCCTTGTTGATATCGCTGTTCATCAGGATATTCAACATCATTCCTTCGGCGTTGCGAGGGACATCGATAACTTTAACGACTCCTTGCAGCGACGAATATTCGGGCAGGAGGCGCGTCAATTCATTTTCGGCCTCGAGGAAGAAATTCTCGGCGAACTGATTACCCTCCTCATCCGGATAAAGAGGCAGATAGCGAATTCCGGCTTCCACCAAATCTTGGAAAAAATGAGTACCGAAGGAGAGTTCTGGAAGATAATTGCCTTTCTGGCGGGCGACTTCAATCAATGCCGAGGAATTGTTGATATCGGCATAATCGACATTTACGCCCAGACGGATATCTCCTCGACTACCCCATCGACCCGGCCCGATCAGTACAAATTGGCGTTTGGGCAGAAGGGAGTTTAGTTGACTGACCACTTTACCCACGGTCGTAAGTTCCTCGTGAGTTTGCAGTTCCGAATAGCCCTGGGGGTGAACATAAACGATATGGGAGATATCGGAAACCACACCGTTGCCAACGTACTTATGGGCATTGAAGAGCAATCGTTCGGGGGCAATTTCAGCGGGGATGGTCGCCGGCTGGCACTGCGGCCGATAACTCTGGGGACGGCATTGCAGAAGATGGAAGTTGTTGCCGTCGGAAGCGAACTCGATATCCACGGGAAACCCGAAGGTCTTTTCCAGTACGGTCATTATCGCCTGCATCTGTTTGATAAACGGCGTTCGGTTGAGCAGAGCATCGAAAGTCACCACCGGCGGGTCTTTCTGATAATCTACATCGGGATTGTGGAAATCGACCAGATGATCGTCTCGGTAATAGGACACAATATGCTGGAATTGCGGCGGGAGATCGTGAAAATCGATTTCTTTAAGGAAGTCTTCTATCTTAATCGACTCCAGGCAGTTGTTTTCAAGATTAATCACATCCATATATTGCGGCGAATACCAGAAAATCTCCTGCGGTGTCCCGTTGACTTTAAGATTCGGTTGGCCGGGGCTTAACAATACCGGATAATCATTACTGAGCCGATCCACGGCCCGGGTACCCAATCCCGGTACCATACGCACCAGACCGTCTTTGCGGCGGATGCGCGGTGACCAACGGAATTCGTTACAACTGAAGGCTACACCGGCATAACCAGGCAAGAAATAATTGCCGATCTGATTGCCGACGACCTCCTGAATCAGAATACCCATTTCCTCGTTGAAATCAAGCAAGCCTCGATCGGTCCGATATTCAATTGGATCGGGACCGAAAGTGGAGGCATAGACTTCGGCGATCGCCTCGGTTAACTCCTTAAGTCGCTTACGTTTACCGCCCTTGTTGGCCAGAAAAAGGCTTTTGTATTTACCGGGAAAAGCGGCCCGGAGATTATCTTCGAGAATGGAGGAACTGCGCACAACCAGCGGGCAGTCGCCGAAATCATCGAGAGCCATAGAAAGCCCGACAACGATATCGGAGGGGAATTCAACGTTTTTAAAAACCTGGCGAATGTAAGGATATTCTGTCCGAACCTGTTTGATCGGTTTGTATTTTTGCTCGACAATATCATCGAGCTTGCTGTAATGGACAAAATGGGTCAGGATATCGGAGGTGATATACCATGATTTCGGGACTTTGATATCTTTGAGGAGATCGTTGGTCTGGCTTTCCTTTTTCAGAATCATGGTCGCCAGATACAGACCGGCGCTTTTGCCACCGATTTTGCCATGGCTTTCGGAGCCGTAGATAACGTTTTTCAACAGTTCATAAAAATCGTTTATTCCCAATAAATCTTTGGCAATATTCACATAATCTAAATCATCCGTTAAAAAACGCCGGATCAGCGATATCAGGATACCTCGGGTACTCTCCAGCACAGGATAATCATGGTCATGCGTCAAATCATAATAACGGCGCAGAGTATCGGCTATGGCCGACAGCGGTTTGTTGATATTGACTGCCTGCACGAGGAAGTTAAGCTTATCCTCCTGCACCCATTTCTGAACCAGCTCTATAATTTCATTGCCGTCTAGGTGACTGGCGGCGATGGCAAACGTTCGCACGCCGACATCGATCCCATTGCCGGCATTCTCGTATTTGTTGAAACTCTCCCGGCTACTGAACGGTTCATCTTCGCGAAAACATTTCTTTGAGATACCGAGCAGTTCCGCTTGCTGTTCGGTTCCCAGCACGCCCTGAGCGAACAGGTGCCGCAGCATTTTACGCACTATATTTTGATACAGGCCCCGGTCTGTATATTTGATCGTATCCAAAACCGATGGCCACTCCCCCGCCTCTGCAGTCAGTGAATCCAGTCGTGACGATTCCAGAGTTTTGGCCAGTTGCCGAGTTTGAAGATGGCGTATAAAATGACTAAACCTATCGCATATGGTTTGCAGCAGCTTTGTTTCGCCGTCAAGGAAAGGACCGCCAAAATCTGATTGAGTTTCGGTGGTATAATACACGGTAATCGACCCGATTACCTGATCATCAACGGCGATTTCCGAGGTTTGATACCAAGGTGTCTCTATAAAATCGAGCGAGCAATAATTGTTATTATCAAGATTGATTTTTACTCGGCAGATGTCAGGGTATTGCCAGCCGGAGGGAATAATGTTTACGAGCTGATGACAGATGGAATCCATCGAGCTGTTATGATCGCGCAGAATTTCCTGCACTTGATAATAACAATTCAACTCCTTGGCCCGTTCCTGTAACGAGGCCAAGAGTTTGTTAACGGAATTCTGATGATCGACCAATCCAGCACTCTCCTTGAGTGTTAAGGAAAACGATCGGATTCACGATGGCATAGTCAGTCGAACCAACCCTCCGATTGCCTTAGATTCGAAATTTACCGAGCGCCTCTCCCGGCCCTTGTCCGGGAAACGGTAACTTCTCCGACCGGTGGTTTTTAAATTCCATCGGCCGGATCATTCAACCTTTATTAACTCATATCCGAGTCAATTGCCTTCCCCATCCTCACCCACTAATCTCAGCGGGAATTATTCAGACAGGATTTTCTCGGATTGTTCCTTGTCCAGATCCATTAAATAAGGCAGACCGGTAATATCGGCCACCTGCGGAGTCAAAGCCGACAAATCATCGCGAGTCATATGCTCCAATGCGAATTTACGGCTGCCCGCCATCAACTGACGAAGTCCCTGTCCAAGACGCTCGTAATAGGTATAAAGACCGATGGCGCCGGTAGGCAGATTCTCGAATTCTTTGTCACCCAACTCATTCCGTAATTCGGCGGCGGTTACAAAGATTTCGTCCCGGGTGGTTCCGAAACGTTCTACGTATACGGGCACTTGATGCTGTTCAATGGTGCGGCCAAGTGTTTTGCCGACCATGGCGGCAGCGATTGGGCTGCGAGCCATACCGATCATTTTTACGAACGGTGCGCCCATGGCCAAACCTTTAAAAATCTGATCTTCGAAAGTGAAACCGCCGGCGAAGACAATAGCCGGAACATGCCGGCCCATATCAGCCAGTTTTTTGGCATAGTTGTAAGTCAGCGAATGCAATTCGACCGGGGGAATACCCCATTCGTTCATCATCCGCCAGGGGCTCATGCCAGTGCCGCCGCCCGCGCCGTCGATAGTCAAAACATCGATATTGTACTTGGAGGCGAACTTAAGAGCCAGGGCCAGGGCCGCAGGCCGATACGCTCCGGTCTTCAATGAAATATATTTGGCGCCGGCCGCGCGCAGTTCCTCGACGCGGATGGCAAAGGATTCTTCGGATACCATGCCGACACGGGAATGCCGCTCGAATTCCTTGAAGCTGCCCTGCTCAAAGGCCTTGATCACGTTGGGATCGGTCGGATTCGGCAGGACCACGTAGCCGCGTTCATAAAGCATTTGGGCTTTTTTGAGGCTGCGGACTTTAACTTCGCCGCCGATATTCTTGGCGCCCTGTCCCCATTTCAGTTCAACCCATTCAACACCGAGAGAATCGATGGCATATTCCTGCACACCGAGACGAGTATCCTCGATATTGGCCTGGACGATGATGGCACCGTAGCCATCTTTCTGATGGTCTTTGAACAGGCGTACCCGGCGCTTCAGGTCCACAGTATCCACGACCCGGCCGTCCTTGATAACCGCTTCGGGATCCATGCCGACCACGTTTTCGCCGATAGTCAGACCGGTTCCGGCCAAAGCGGTGCCAATGGCCAGACCTTCCCAGTTGTTCTTGGCGATGTCGGTGGAACCGATCCCGGGGATAATCCAGGGGTAGCGGAACTTCAAGCCATTATCATGACCAAAGGTCAGTCCCAGATCGACGTTGGAAAAAACGGCCTTATCACTGTCGGCCTCAATCCCCTCGGCACCGATAACGCCGCCCATGATGTTCAAATGGGAATAATCGACGGGGTACTTCTTTTCGCTGGCGGTAGTAATTACGCCGAATGGCTGAGGGTATATCACTTCGTGCCCGCGATAAGCGGACTTACCGATTTCACACATCCCAATACAGCCGTCCACGCAGGTGACGCACATACCGGAAGCGGGAACGACAGAGTCCTCGGTCCGGTTCTTCGTAAGGGTTGCGGCCGAAACATTCACTCGTGACAATGACATCGTTTGTATTCCTCCTGAATTTATCTTCACTCTTTAATTATTTCGCAAGCAACACAGGGACTCATGTAGCACATCATGTCCTCAAATTCCTGCTTCTCTACACAGGGGGGACTGAGATTGGCGCATCCGCCACAGATAGCCTTGTCCGGATCGGTGAAAGTACACCTGAGCTGGCAAGCGGGGCAGACATAAATACAGCCGCCGCATTGCCGGCAGACATCGGATTTGATGTCAAAAGGCGTCCCGATGCTGCGGTTCGACCCGCGGCCACGAAAGCCGATCGCCTTGGCCACCATTTGCTCTTCGCACATACGGACACAGAGGCCGCAGAGGATACAATCCTCATGCTCCTGCCGGAACCGCTGTTGGGTGATTTGATGCGCCGAGGCCAGATCTTGAATTATCTTGGACTGCGGACATGAAGCGAGCAGAAGTTCGAGGATCATTTTGCGCGCTCGTAAAACTCGATTGGAGGCTGTGCGCACGATCAAGCCCTCTTCGACCGGATACGTACAGGATGTAACCAGCCGGCTGTTCGGTTCCTTCCCGATCTCGACCACGCAGAGACGACAGGCGCCGTAGGGCGACAAGCCCTCCATGTGGCACAGGGTCGGAATCGGCAAGCCGTAAAAGTTGGCCGCTTCCAGAAGCGTAGAGCCCTCTTCGACCGAAACATCGAGCCCGTTTAGATTCATATTTATCATACTGTGATTTCCCTTATACCACTTTCGTTATTGTCTCGGACTTCTCTTCCTTTTCCTCCGTCTGCGTAAACTCAAGATCACAGCGGAGACAGCGTTGGGCCTCACAGGCCGCTTCCCGGACGGACAGGGAAACCTCGACTTCGGCGAAATTGCGTTTGCGCCATTCCACCGAGGCCCGGGGCACTTCGATCCGTTCGTTGGCCTGCTCGACACCCGGATCCGTTTCCAGCGGGGCGATATATTTGCCGGGCACGTTGGCCATGCGGATCGGTTCGGCCATCTCCTCTTTAAGGAGGTAATGCTTGATCATCCGCGCCGCCCGTTTTCCGGCGGCGATGGCATCGACCACCGTATTCGGTCCGGTCACCACATCGCCGGCGGCAAATACGCCGGGGCGGTTGGTGATCAGTGATTTCGGGTCAGCTTTGATCGTGTTCCACTTGGTGGTCTCGATCCCGCTGGAATGAGCCGGACCGATGCAATCCACACCGGAATCCTCGCCGATGGCCACGATCAGAGTATCCAGATCGATTAAATGTTCGGAACCTTTGATCGGGACCGGCCGACGGCGTCCGGAACTATCGTGGGCGCCGAGTTCGTTGCGAATACATTCCAGACTGCTGATATGGCTGTTTTCGGAAATAATCCGCACTGGACTCACCAGCGTTCTGATTTCGATACCTTCCTGCTCGGCCGCTTCGATCTCTTCTTCGAAGGCCGGCATTTCCTGCTGCGTGCGCCGGTATATAATGGTCACCTTTTCGACATCTTTCTGACGCAGGGCCATACGGGCCGCATCGAGGGCCGAATTACCGCCGCCGATAATACCTACCCGGCCTTTGGCTTGCCCGGAACCGCGCAGGTTGTATTCCTTCAAGAATTCTATTGAGGGGAAAACCCCTTCAATATCTTCGTTTTCGATTTTCAGCGGCCGGCTCTTGTGGGCACCCAGGGCCAGCAGAACAGCCTGATACCCATCCTTAAGTAGAGAATCGACCGACAGGTCTTTGCCCAGAACGGTATTGCACTTGATTTCGATGTTTTCATCGAGAAGTGAGTCGATTTCGTTCTGAATCGTTTCTTGCGGCAAACGATAGGACGGAATGGCGCAGGTCAGCATACCGCCGGGATGGCTCTCGGCTTCAATCACGGTTATTTTACAGCCGTTCAGCGACAGATAATGAGCCGCCGTTAAACCGGCCGGACCGGAACCGATCACAGCCACGCGCGGCGCATCGCCCTCGGGCCAATCCTCCCGCTCAGGCTTATACTGGGATGGATCGGTGCGATCAGTGATGAATCGCTTCAATGCTCTGATGGCCACCGGATCGCCGCCACTGGTGCCCGCTCGACAGCGCATCTCGCAAGGATGATGACAAACACGGGCGCAGACTGAAGGGAACGGATTGGCTTTGCGGATGACTTGATAGGCTTCCTCGTATTCACCGCGGGCAATATGGGCCGTGTAGCGCCAGGCTTCGGTTTCCAATGGACAAGCCGACTGACAGGGTGGGCCGACCAGATCGCTGCAAACGAAGGCGTCGCAGCGTTTGTCGATTATATGACGTTCATATTCATGGCGGAAATAGCGCAGTGTGCTCAGAATCGGATTCGAGGCCGACTGTCCCAGGCCACACATGGTCGTATCCCTGACAGTTATGGCCAGTTCCTCGAGAAGATCCAGGTCTTTGAGGGTGGCCTTGCCTTTAGTGATATCTTCAAGGATCTCATACATCCGCTGGGTTCCTTTGCGGCAGGTAAAGCATTTGCCACAGGATTCATCCTTGAGGAAGCTCATGAAATACTTGGCCACATCCACCATGCAGGTATTTTCATCCATAACGATCATGCCACCGGAACCCATAATCGAGCCGGCCTGGGCCAAACTGTCATAACTGATGGGAATGTCGAATTTATCCACCGGGATACATCCCCCCGAAGGGCCACCGGTCTGGACGGCCTTGATTTTGGCCTCGCCCACCGGCCCGCCGCCGATGTCGAAGACGACTTCGCCGAGGGTCATGCCCAGCGGTACCTCCACCAATCCGGTATTTTTGATTTTCCCGACCAGGGAAAAGATTTTGGTGCCGGTATTGCCGGGGATACCAATTTTGGCAAATTCCTCGCCGCCACGATTGATCACCACCGGGATATTGGCCAGGGTTTCGACGTTGTTGATACAGGTCGGATGGCCATCGATTCCTTTGGTGATGGGGTAAGGCGGCCTTTGGCGTGGTTCGCCGATAAAGCCTTCGACCGATTTTATCAGGGCCGTTTCCTCGCCACAGACGAAAGCACCCGCTCCGCGAATAATCTTTATGTCAAAATCAATGCCGGTGCCGAGAATATTGTCGCCCAGAAGACCCATGTCCCGCGCCTGACCGAGGGCGATAATGGCATGTTTAATAGCCAGAGGATATTCACTGCGCACATAGATAAGGCCCTCTTTAGCCCCAATGGCCAGCCCGGCAATGGCCATCCCTTCGATGATGGCGTGGGGGTTGCCTTCGAGAAGACTGCGGTCCATATAGGCTCCGGGATCGCCCTCGTCGGCGTTACAGACGATGTATTTGATCTCATCCTTGTCTTCTGATGCCCGGGCCAATTCCCATTTTTTGCCGGTCGGGAAACCTGCTCCGCCGCGACCCCGCAATCCGGATATTTTTACCTCGTTGATAATCCACTCGGGATCCTGTTTCTGGAACACCTTTTCCAACGCAGCATACCCACCATTTTCGATATAGCCGTATATCCGAATCGGGTCGAGTTTCTGATTGTTACCGAGGATGGTCCGAGTCTGTTTTTTGAAAAAGGGAATTTCGTCCTGCGTATGAAAGGCCTTTTTATCGCGGGGGTCCTTGTAAATCAAGCCCTCATCAACATACCCGCCCAGGGCGGCGTCAACTACTCGCGAGACGTCATCCATTTTCAGCTTGGGATAAAGTTGGTGTCCCGGTTCGACAAGTATAAACGGGTCCATTTCGCAGAACCCCTGACACCCGGTAACCCGCAAGGCGATCTTGTCCCGCAGGTTCATTTTAATCATATATTTTTTTATCATCCGCATGACATCGTTCGATCCGCTGGCCTGTCCGCCAGTACCGGCGCATACAACCAATGTCGGGATTTTGTACTGTATGTCTTTTTCACTCAGGATGCGTTGGCGCAAACCAACAAATTCATCCACGGATGTGAGTCTTTTCATGGGAAGCACTCCCCCAAAATATATTGGTCAGTCAACATTAAGCTACAGACACTCCGCTAAGATCCAGCATATGTCCTTTGCAGCCCCGGCGGGAACAGATCTGCACTACTCCGCCGCCACGAACGATCATGGGGACCATCGAGGCCCCGCATTCGAGGCATTTGGCTCCGCCGATCAGTTCGGCATGACAATGTGGGCAAAAAACATTCACGATAGTGTCATCGGGAATCTTGTGCAAAGATTGCACCCGGTAGCTCCCATACAGACTGGATAGAACCAGCCAGCCGTGTTTGTTGCCGAAGGAAATGGTTACTCTGATACCCGGATGGCGGTCGAGGATAAATTCGGGATCCATCAGGCTGTGATTGCAATGGGAACAGCTGACCTCGACCGGGAATATCCGCTGATCGGTTTCAACCTCAATCTTATCGAGCCCTTCTTTGGCCTGTTCCAGAATACCTTTTACCTTTGAAATATCGACCTTGGGGAAATAGTGACCGTCAATGACCATGACCGGCCCCAAGGCACAGGCACCGAGGCAATTTACCGCATCCAGAGTATATTCACGGTCCGGAGTGGTCTCGCCGGCTTTGATGCCCAATTGCTTTTCGATCTCGGCCACAACGGCCGGACCGCCCCGAACATGGCAGGCTGTACCCAGGCAGGCCGACACCAAATGTTTGCCCCGCGGCTGGAGGCTGAAAGCTCCGTAAAAAGTGGCCACACCATAGATGTCAACCAGTGAGCGTCCTGTTTTTTCAGCCACCGCCTCCAGAACCTCCTGTGGCAGATAGCTGTGTGTGGCCTGAATTTCTTCGAGTATCGAAATGATACTCCCATGCCCGTCTTTGTGTTTCTCCAAAATGCTTGATATGCTATCGGAAACCATGGTTATCCTTCCATAGGACAGATTTGAAACCGTCTCTCGATGGTCGCCGGGATTATCGGTTTTGTTCGGAATATTATATCGCGACATAGAAGAACGACGGATATACCGTTACGGGATAGCGACGCCCCGATATGAACCGGATGTTTATCATTGTGCGATGTTGATACCGATATAATGGGATTTAAAAACAGATGAAAAAGGCGATTGAAAATCGAGCTTTGAAACATCATCAGAATCCCAGTCTCTCCCATATTCAACAATTGCCAGTTAGGATGAATACTGCAAACGGTATGCCAACATGATTTTAGTATACGAAACGCCCGAAGGTGAGCTGTGTCTTCGGATCGCCATGCGATATCACCTTGCCTCGCATCACACTACGAAATATCATTCAAGCAAAAAGGAATTCACTGAAAGACTGTGAAAAAGAATGAAATAAAATTATCCGGAGGTACAGTGGGGGATTTCTCCCCACTGGGGAATTTCGCCCCAATATGATAGGTTTATTATTTCAGTTTTTCACGGAGAGTTTTGCGGTCGATACCAAGGATTTTGGCAGCCTGCGATTTGTTACCGCCAACGCTGGCCAGGACATTGCGAATATGTTCTATTTCGACTTCCTCCAACGTTCTTTGCAGGTTGGCCTTGTGATAAAGATCGTCGCGCATATACGATGGTAAATCGGGTGCGTCGATAATATCACTATCATGCATAACCATAAGCCGTTGAACCATGTTTTCCAATTCCCGGACATTACCGGGCCAGGCATAACTTTTCATTATACGCAGGGCATTGGAGGAAAATTCGACCGGAGAGCGGCGCATTTCTTTGGAATACCTTGAGGCGAAATCTTTGACTAACAAGAGGATATCGTCGTCGCGCTCACGCAAAGGCGGCACTTTGATATTGAGCACACTTAACCGGAAGAACAGGTCTTCTCTAAAAGCGCCGAGCCCGATATGATTGCGCAGGTTTTTATTGGTAGCGGCGATAATGCGAACGTCAGCTTTTCTGCTTTTGGTGTCGCCAACCATACAAAAGACTTTATCCTGCAATACGCGCAACAACCGGACTTGCATACTTAAACTGGTTTCACTGATCTCGTCCAGAAAAATGGTCCCGTGATTGGCCGCCTCAAAGAAGCCGGTTCGGGAGCGGACGGCACCGGTGAAAGAGCCTTTGACATGGCCGAACAGTTCGCTTTCCAAAAGGCCTTCGGGTATGCCACCACAGTTGACTGGGACAAACGGATAGGCTGCGTTTTGTCCATGATAATGGATCGCGCGTGCTACTAGTTCCTTACCCGTGCCACTTTCTCCAGTAATAAGTACATTGGCCGAAGTGGAAGCGGCTTTCTCGATAACGGAAAATATATCTTTAATCACTATCGACCGGCCAATAATACCGTAAGTACCGGGCTTATCCGTATCGCCGGCGTCATAAACCGCTCGCCTTTCCCGCAGGTGTTTCAGAGCCTTCTCGACCGAGGCGAACAATTCTTCTTCGGTAAATGGTTTTTTAAGATAATCGGCTGCGCCCAGTTGAACCGCCTCAACAGCACCACCGATAGAAGGGTAACCGGTAATCATCATTATTTCGGTATGACGATAATTATCCCGCACATATTGAATAAGGTCGATACCGCTAACCTGCGGCATCATGTAATCGGTGATGACCAAATCGATCGGTACTTTTTCCAGCATGCGAGTGGCTTCGCTTACGGCCCGGGCAGTAAAAACATGGTAGCCGCACGAAATCAGGTTTCGTTCCAGTATTTCCAGTGTATCCTGAGAATCATCGACAACGAGAATGCTGTATTTCGGTGTGGTAGTGGGCATTATGATGTGGCCTCATCTGGAAAGGGTATCGCTTGCCGCGGCAGGCGGATAGTGAATTTGGTGCCCTTTCCTTCTCCACTATTCACATCGATTTCGCCACCATGCGAAGTAATAATACCATGCACTACAGACAATCCCAAACCGGTGCCCTCATTAATGTCCTTAGTGGTAAAGAAGGGATTAAATATTTCATTCAATATCTTCTGGTCGATACCGGTCCCGGTATCTTCGACGATCAGATAGATCGATTCACCCCGAAAACTGGTACCGATTCGCAAACGGCCGCCATCGGACATGGCCTGAACCGAATTGACGACCAAATTGGTTAAAACCTGTAATATCTGCGAGCGGTCGGCCTCAATCTCGGGCAATTCCGGATCGAGTTCGCATTCAAGACTTATCCCCGCTTTAACGAAGCGGGATTCGAGAAAGAAGAGACCGTCCTGGATCAATTCATTGAGATTGAAACTGACCCTGACCTTTTTAGCCTCACGGGCGAAGACCAGCAGGTCTTTAATGATTTCCCGGGCATGGAGTGTAGCCGAGACAATTTTGTCCAAATCGCTTTTGGTCTGGTCTATCAATCCCGGATCTTTAGACGCCAATTGGGCAAAACCCATGATATTGGCCAGCGGTTCATTGAGCTCATGAGCCACTCCAGCCGCCAGCTGACCGATTGTTGCCAGACGGTCGGCCCGTCGCAATTGAGCCTGCAATTTCAATTTTTCTTCGGTATGAAGGTTTTGCTCAATGATAAAAGCCAATTCGCTGGCAATAGTGTTGATGAGATGACGCTCTTCGCTTAGAAAAGGACCTTCATCGAGAAACGGTTGTTCTTCCGTATATCCAACCACGACCTCGCCTCGCCGAGTTTCATCGACAAAAATGTCGGCCTTTATGCTCTGGACGATGTTTTCGATACCGGGAGTAGTATATGCTTTGTCGTCAAAAATGATTTTCCCAGCGGTCACTTCCGAATACAACCAGGCCGGTGGCAGGAGTTTGACAGCATTGTGGAGGACGGTGTCAAGTGAAATATCTGCCTGGGCCACCAAGCGAATAAGACCGTAAACACAGGTCAGTTCCTTAACTCGTTCGCGATGGGCAATGCGCAAATCGCGCCAATCAAGCGCAAAACCCAAAACCTGCACCAGTCTTTCCAGAAAATCGATGCGACTACGAGTAAAATGGCCGGCGGTCTCGGATTCCATCTGAAGCAGGCCGTTACGGCCCTGCAAGCCGTCGATGGGGATTATGACCAGCGATCGGCAGGATGCTGATATTTTCAAACCCTGGTAGCCGGAATATTCTTTCTGTGGCAAGACCGCATCAGGCAGGGCAGAAATATCTTCAGCCAAAAAACTACCGCAGTTGGTAATCCATGGCATTGACGGATCGTTTCGCTTGTTGATAATATCGGCGCAAATCCGTTCCAGGGCGGAATCTTCGGCGGCGCACCAATTACAAATATCGGCTTGGCCTTTCGAGATTCGGGAGGTGGTCAATTGAAACGGTTGCGAGCCTTTAGCCTTTAATTCACAGAAATATCTGCGGTCGTTATCAAAAAACACGATCCTGATCATGTTGCTTTTGGACCAGGACAGAATTAAACTGAAAATTCGTTCCAAATAATCGGCCCGAGAAATTCCCCGGCTGGCAATCTGAAGAAACTGCCGCATCAGATCACGGATATCATTATGCTGTCTATAAAGGAATGAGTCGAAATCGATATGTTCGTCGTGTTGGTACATAATCTAAAAAACCGATTAGCCGAGCACGACCGGAGCTGTGTCAGCCTGTTCAAGCTGATCACCTCGGCAATCGCTTATTGTTTCAGGACAAAAAACGCAACCCATGACACTAAATAGTTGTCTAATAATAATTTGTCAATAGGAGGAAGTGGATATTTTGGAAACAGGGTAAGATTTTTGGCTGTTAGGATTACTTTTCTGACCTGCCCCTCTAATTCGTTCCAACGTTAGCCAGTATTAGAATACCATGGATTTCTGTGGTACTTCAAGATGACTGAGAATAGCTGCACTAACAATTGATCGAGAATATTGCTGAAGCTCAAAAGCCCAGCTTATCTACCGCATCAGCCAGATGATCAGGTGCGAGATGAGCGTAGATTATGGTGGTCTGAATATCTGAATACCCCATGAGTTTTTGGACAGTTGGGAGATCAACACTATTAATAATAAGCTGACTGGCGAAGGTGTGACGAAGGGCATGGAGAGTGGTCAGCTCTTTGATACCTGCTTCCTGACCGATTTTAATCAGTATGCGGCGGAGTTTGGTCTTTCTCATACCAGTGATAGCAGACAAAGCCTGTTTTCGATTTGCTTGCCTATTGGCAGCCGTAAGATATACAGAACTTTGATTTTGAAGTAGAAATTTCGGTTGAACTCGCGACAGCCAAAAACAAGCTTCGCTTGTGGCGGGGAAGTTGGGATTCTCCGACAGGATATTTTACAAGCTATTGAAAGAGTGCTATTTAGGGTTTAAGTCTAAATATGGCAAGGAGATTCCATTTTTTGTTTGTGTTTGGTTTTGTCTGTTTTACTGAAGCCCTGGCACAAATATGGCACAGGTAAATAATACCGCTTCACTATTCAAATTTGTCTATTACAGGAACCATGTAAAATTCAATGCCAGTGATCCGTATATGACTGACACGTTATCCAATTTATGATATACTATGGTAATACCAGGTCCGGCAGTTAGGTTGGCATTTAGTTGATACTCTGCCCCTATTCCACCGACGAATCCAATACCCGATTCCTTCTTTATAATGGCCAGCGGTTCAGCTTTCGTCCAAACATATGAAGGTCCCAGCTTTATGTATGATCGTTCACCAAAGTAATAGGTTAAGAGCATGGCATAGCTATCATGCCTATAAATCTGTCCATCATCGCTCCGATACCACATTTCGTTCTCAAAGCCAATCATTAGATTATCTGAATAGGCCCATCCCAGGCGAATTTCCAGGTCAATCCCGGTACGCGATTGCTGGGCACCCTCAATATTCTCATTCTGAATATCAGCTTGCCCCACACCAAATCCGATCCCCGTATAAAAACCCGTGCGGTATTTTGTTCCCGTTTTTTGCAGATTCCACGGCCGGTCGGATTTTATCACAATATCCTTTATCAACGGAATAGTAATCCCTTCAACATCTGTACCGGTATGCCGGACGATCATTCCAATAATACCGTCTTCGCAAATAATCGGTGCTCCCGAGGTTCCTGGCGCTATTTCAAAGCCTTCGATTGTAATGATAGTATTGTAATACATGACGGCGTTTATTCTGCCGGGATTGGCCGAGAGATGCAGTCTTCCATACTTACCGATAAACCATACTTCCTGATCCCGCTTAAGATTCTCTTTGGAACCAAGGCATTTTCTTACCCATGACACTCCTTCCAGCCGAGCGGTTTTAATAATTGCAAAGTCATATTTAGAATCCATATACACTAGATCCGCGGGGTAATCATCCATCTGGTATGTACTGAATTTGACAAAGATGTTTTTCAATTCGTCATCCGGATTCCCGGAAACAAGAAGATGTTTGGCCGTCGCGATATATAATGAATTGGCCTCCTCGGCGATAATAAATCCGAATCCATCCTGACTATTATCGGAGCGGTATTGCGCATTGATAGAGACAACATTGTGTTTTAAACGGGCCAATAAATCGGTCGCATTCGTCTTGGCAGCAGCATCGATAACACTCAAGGCGATGAATGATAACGTGATTACTAAAATCCGTACACAATATATCAATTTATTCATGGCTTTTTTATACTCCTTAGTGTGCCAAATACGAACATTATCGCACTGAATAGCAGTATCCATTTCTCCCGGTAATAAACAAATTCAAGCAGCGAAGGCGTCAGCTCATGGTCGTAGCCCTTGGGACCCAGTTTTATTTGGTCAGCAGTACCTACAAAATACAATTCGATCATTTCAGAAACCTGTAATCCGACGAGCAGACCTTCGGAGATATGAAGCGATAAAATCTCGCCCTTGATAATATCTACCGATTTTGAGATTTCCGGGAGTGTCAATGTTCCCTGTTCAATCGAGGATTCCAGCAAAACCAGGTCTTGATCCGACAAATCAGGTCTGGTAAATTCCAGATTTTTGATCCTGACCCCAGAGAGTTCGAATGCCTCCTGAAACTTTGCCAAAAATACCAATCCTCCCAATTCAGTACCTGATGCCCAGAACTCCAAATCTTCGGGGCCAACCAGTGAAAACGAATGGATCGTATCTGGTTCAAACGCCCCGGAACCAACCTCGATTTGTCCGGAACCGTTAACACCGATTCGACCTCGAACATCGCCTCCGCGGGTGGAGATTGTGGTCAACCCGCCACTTTGCATTATTAGAACGGTGTTCCCACTATCAATGCGGATCTCCTCCAAAATCGATGTGGACTGATTAACCTGTGCCCATGCCTCGCCATATTTAGAGCTGACTGCCACCGATCCAAGAGGGCGAAATGATAAAGAATCGAGCTGCTTCACACAAACAGTACTTTTATCCAGATCACATCCATCACCCAGCATTGTCGTTTCTACCAATGTGAATGAAACGGCCGAACTGGTTAATTTCAGATATACCTTGGATGGTTGTATAGTCGATCCCGGAACCAGCCACAAACCGCCGACAATTATGAGTGAAAAAACGGCCAACATATAGTCGGGGAGTTTTTTTGCCGCTTTGGCAAAACCATGATACCACTTAATTTCCGATTTATCGGTTGGCATGATTACGGCCTCATCAGTTCTATTGTTTTGGAAGGCCAGCTGCCATTGCGCAACACGGCAACCTTAATCTTTACCGGTCCGGATGGGCCTGACGGAATTCCTATGGTCACCGGACGTAAAGGAGGTAATGAACTTTCGGCAATAACCATCCAGTCGTTTTCTTGTTGATCATCACCTATAATTTTCCATTTTACTTGTTCGACTCCGACAGACCAGCGGACTTTCAGTAATATTTTACTAAAATCAGCAGTTGGATCAGAATCGGACTGTTGTTGGACACTCAGCGGGATGTATAATCTGTCTTCATAAGTTCCCAGCCAACCAAACAAACCAATCATTTTATCCGATAATTCCAAAGGCTCCAATACATCGCCCACCGGCCACAGAAGGATATCATCTCTCACGAAGTATCCATCCATTCGATAGTAGTAATTATTGGGATTCTCCCTGAGAGAGTATGCCCTTATATGAATCGTATCATTGCTGGTGGAATCATATTCGGGCGTTGAAACCTTCAAAATCGTCTCGTTTGCAAGATCATAATTCAGTTTTTGAAACAAAATGGATACAATTTCAAAGTGAGATCCAGTGTTCCGCTTATATATTCCTTCACATCGGTTTCCCGAGCCTCTTATCGCATAACCCGTGCTACCTGATAAAGCATCCAGTTGAGGATCGCAGCAACCCTCTTGGCTTTTTATCCCAGTAGCCATGCTGAGCATACAAAAACATGTAATCATTAAGATTTTTGTCATTGGCAGATTCCTATTTTCAGATCAATTGCGGATCTGTTTAACGATTCCGTAAATCAGGAGGCTGAGGAAAGTCGGGGAGTTTATTTTCATAACCCTCATCGAATACAGTAAATTTAAGTATCGTGACACCTCCAACAACAATTGCCGCCACCCACCAATGGGCCAGGATCCCCTTCCCGGCTTTATCTTCATCCCTTCCCGATACGGAAGATATTGAGTAATTGGGTGCAGGGATTGTACTGTCGACAGGTGCATCCCCTGCCTGAGCCAGCGTAATTTTCAGATGTGTACTATTAACTCCGAATATCAACCCATAAGTCGGAATCGATGAGAAGTTCCGGTTGGTAGACAACAACCAGTTTCCCACTCCCGGTTTCAACACCGATAATCCGAGGTTTTCATTCGGCTTAATCGCCGGGAATCGAATATCGGAGTATTCATCAACGCCTTCTCCGTTGGACGCATAAACCTCGATTCCCTCTGCCCCAGTCTGTCCGCAAAGAAATAAAGCGATGAGAAGTGTGATGATCCACTGACGAGCCTTATTCGGCCGTCCAATGTAATAATGCCTAAGCATCCGTCCACCTCATACAAAAAATTAGTAAACCAGAACCATTTGACGACTGGCCCGATATTCCCCTGCCGTCATCCTATAAAAATAGACACCGCTCCCTACCCGCGCCCCAAATTCGTCTCGACCATCCCATGCCACAGTGTGATTCCCCGCCGGTAAGTATCCGTTCTGCAGGCTCGATACTTTTTGACCCAGAATGTTAAAAATCTCAATCCGGACATCGTCAGGAAATGGCAGTGAGAAAAAGATAACAGTCGAAGCATTAAAGGGATTGGGATAATTCTGAGACAACTCATGAACCCGAGGCATCTCCACTACCGCATCTTCGGCCACCGGCAGTAATCGAGATTCGGCCACAAATATCGAATATTGAATTCCTTGCTCATCTGGAATGCGCGGCAAAACCAGACTATGAGCCTGTTTCAGATCGTAGTACCGATCTGTTTCCGGATCATGCAGGATTATCCAGAATTCCGCCGGGATAGCTGAGCTCTCTTTGATCGATATTGTGCAAGGCTCACCAGTATTACCTCGCACAATGAAATCGTATCGCCAGCCACTATCGGAAGGTTCGCGAAAATCACAGGCCAATTCCGTTGCCTGGTTCATTTCATCTGTACCAAGGAAAGATAGCGCCAGATATTGCCCGAGTGGAGGAGGTTTGTGAAAGTCGTAATTATCAATCTTGTTCCTGGCTTCGGGTTTGGCACCGAAGGATATGAAATCGTCTCTGATGCCTTCTGAAGATAGTTTTAAATCTACCTGCCAATCATTAGCACTGCCGGAGGAAGGTGCTAAATCATTCCCGGGTGTGCCAGTAGTTGTGGTCGATGGCAGATATAGAACGGCGTCATCGCTTTCGCTCCAGATCCAGTAGCCGGTGTGAGGTTTTATTATTGTCGTCGGTTGATATCCGGATCCGTCGGTTTTCCACTCAATTACATCAACATCACTCATACTCGCACAGACACACTCATTTATTGAAATGTCAAAGGCAAAAGGCGAGGCAACCAGGTTCCACCCATAATCGAGGGTCAATGATCCATAGCAGATATTGCCTATCGTGGTATCCGGGATAGTCGAATAGCCGTCCGCGTCCAGCCGCGTATGCAACCTGGTTGCCATTACGTAGCCGCGACCCTTGGTGATAGTACTGGATCCTTCTACCATTTCGGTATATTCCTGATAACGATTATCATATGCATTCCATTGAGCGCACCTCCAAACCCATGGATTATAAATCCCCAAGTCATCTTCGAATACAGCCGCAGGAGTATTGGAATCAGGATCCAGGTCAAAAGAAAATCCTATTAACTGATAGACATCACCCATTACCAACGGCCCAATATCTTGTTCGGCCAGCTTGACCTGAACTCGAAATGGCTCGACTGGTGGATTTCCAGGCGGCATTGTGACAGCTATGCCGTTTTTGACCACGTAGATGTAATATTCAACTCCTCTGGCCGTGAACATATTCTTTGGAATAGAACCGATATAGGAGTCGCGAATCCAGCTCTTCATGGTTGAGGTATCATATTGAAGAGCTCCTCCTGCCCGGTAGCACAACATTACGGTATCTGAACTGTCCCTCCCGGGGAACATATCGGGCAAAGTTACCCTGATTTCATAATCCTGTGTGGTTTCAATAGAGTCAATGAACGGTGCTTCGGGAATTATGGAGGGTTCAACAACTAGCGTAACCGTATCCATCACATATCCGTCTCGTACTGTAATCAGTGATTTACCAGGAGTTATCGCCGCAACCAAACCGTTCATGTCAATTGTGGCAACCGACGAATCGCTGGAGAGCCAAAATACCTGATCAGTAAGGGATTCAGGTGTTTCTCCGATGTAAATTCCATTTGCAGAGAATTGAAGTTGACTATCGGACGCGATATGTGGCAAAGAATCAACAGTATTGATACATGTTTCCGGTATTTCAATCCAAATCGAATCCGGACGAGATATTATAAGCATAAAAGCATCAAACAGCCCATTGTCGTCAGCTTTTGCTGCCATAAACGCATCAGAAGTTGTTTGAAATCCTGCAGATTTGGTAGAGCCCAATATATAAATCTTGCCAGTATTATCAACTACTACACCTGTCCCAGCATCATACAATGTATCTCCAAAGAAGGTACTGAGAAGAAGTTGCCCTCCGCGTTCATCGATATGTGCAATAAGAAGATCAGGAACATTCCCAATATTCTTTATTGAATCCTGAAGAGACCCAATTTGATCAAGATCGGCTGATATTGTTTCTCCGACTATGCATGCGTCGCCGTAAGGACCGATCGCGATGGCATACCCGAGATCACCACTGCTGCCCCCAATAAAAGTACCATATACCAGCTCCCCATCAGGGCTGATTTTCAAAATAAATGCATCCCTATTACCTGAATGCTGAGTATCATATGCACTATCGGTTTTTGGGAAATCCGGGGAGTTGGTTGCTCCGGTAACATAGGCGTTTCCGTTAACATCAACCGCTACTGCTTCGCAAAAATCATCGGCATTGCCACCTAAATAAGAACTATACTCAACTTGTCCGGTGTCATTAAGTTTTATAATAAATCCATCCCTCTCATAACCATACTCTTCCTGAATTGCATTTAGTGTCACGAGGTCATCTGATGTAGTACGCCCGACCAAAACGACATTATTGTTGGCATCGACATCGACGGAGAAAGCTCTATCTCCGCTCGAACCGCCGTAATATGTACTATATACTATTTCCGTCGCAGTCGTATTTAATTTAGTAATGAAGGCATCCCTATCACCAGCGTGTTCACTCTGAAACGCATTCACTAACGGAAAATCTATTGAGGATTGAGTTTCCCCCACAATTATCACGTTGCCGCTACTATCGACACATAGACATTTTGCAATGTCTTCGTCGCTATTGCCCAGATATGTGCTAAAGATTAGAGTTCCTTCTGAGTCCAATTTGGTGACAAATGCATCAGTACTACCGCCATAGCTGGTATCAAACACTTCATCCGGCTCGGTCGGTAAATCACCTGAATCTGTATGTCCGTTGAAATACACATTTCCACTATCATCAAGTACCATACCGCCGCATTCATCGTTACCACTGCCTCCAAAATATGTACAAAACAGCAATTCTTTCCCTGACGGATCGAATTTTGCGATGAGGATATCTTCGTTCGCATTGAAGCCTTGAATTGCCTTGAGTGTTTCGATGTCGGTTGAAGTAGTTGTCATTGAGATGTAAATGTTATGATCGTCATCAAGTCGTATCTTAGAGGTTTCATCTTTTCCATCTCCGCCAAAGAATGTGGAGTAGGTTAACCGTGGATCAATTATTAAAGTCAAATCGGGATTGTAATCATCAATCTCAAAGCTGATTGCGTTATCGTTCTCGATTTTAAATTTTGCACCAATTTCTGTACGACCCGTTTCCGTTAATTGAAATGCGATTGGGGCATTTTCAATAATCGAGACCATTCCGCAATCAACAATTAGATTACCGTTGCTATCAAGCCAGATTTTACTGACGCCATCATAGCTCACTCTGATCATATCAGGATTAGATCCGGGCGACACAATGAATTCATGTTTCAAATCGCTGCCTGTAATTAGATATTTCCAGTCGATACCCGAATAAACGTCCTTATAATAAATGCAACTATAGCTTGGAATACCGGAATGCCATTTCTCTGCATTGTTCCCTCGATAAATATTGGTCATGAACGTCTTCTGATCTTCGCCGACAACCAAAGGTGTTGGGTTTGCATCAACTAATGACATTTCAATATAAGCGGATGATTCGAACTCATCACTTGTGCATTGAATCAGAGATGAATTTGATTGAAACAGCCTGTGTGAAACCGAAGACTGGCGAAACTGTACGGCTGCACCGGCACTATTCATACTGTAGAGCACGTCTTGATCAGATTGTCCCTGATTTTTTAAAAATGCCATCGGGCGGGCCAGGATGCGCATCGATGTTAGAGCATTATTTCTACTTTCCTGATGCGTGGTAGATTCATCATTGGATAGGTTCAAGCTTTGCCGTACTTGATTATCGCATTTTGCCTTATCGTCACCTGGAATCCTTGGCTGAGAAACGGTCCCCCAAGCCATAAAGACAGCAGTAGATACTATATACACGATGAATATACTCAAGATGCATTTTCTTATCCCACTGGAATTAGCCATCGCTCACCCCATAAGATACTTGTCGTTATTTAGAATTCATGAATTAGGTTTTTCACCAATGTAATACTCTGGATATTCGTGTCAAGTTATTTATGTAAAATATTATAATACATGACTAAATTACTCCTGTATTAAACGCCTTGATTTGAGACAGATACCTAACAGGTGAATGGAACATTTTTAGAAACACAATGAAAGTATTAAGAACTCCTAGATATCTTTTAGCTGTATTGCTCGCTGTACGAAGCTTCACATGTTCTGCGTATTCTTGAAGGAAATCATCAATGCGTTTATTTTGGGAAGCCAGTCCTAGTTTTTCTAAGCGCTGAGAATTCTCCATTGAGTCAATTTTTCTCTTGAACTCTTTGGCTTCTTTCTGAGTACCAGCCTTAATCCATTTGCGTTTTCCCTGGAATGAAACAACCACATAATAAGTTCTTTTGCCTGATTTGGATTTCTTAAATTGCATACTCGGCATATCAAATTCTAAATATATTGTTAGAGCTATGTTAGAAATATGCAATAACGGAGAACTGTTTGTCAATAACTAATTGCAATACAAGGGATTAATTTGTTAGAATTTCTTATGGCGGAGAGGCTGGGATTCTCCGACAGGAGATCCTACAAGCCATTGAACGAGGGCCAGTTAGGACTTAAGTCCAAACATGGCAAGGAGATTCCATTTTTTGTTTGGTTTTATTTGTTTGTGTCTGGTTTTGTCTGTTTTACCCAAGCGTTGGCACAAATTTGGCACAAACCAAGTGCGGACACGCTTTTTATAACGACCACTACTTTTGCATCGTTACGTCACATTCACATACACTCCGCTAGATCCAGCGACGAGCCGGAGATTAATCTTTAATATATGGGGTTGTCTATTCTGATAGGGTCAATATCACTGATCCCTCCTTTCAATTACCATTATTAGTAAAAGTCGGGTACTGATACCTGAGAAACAATTGAATTCCGATATAGAAATACTGAGTGGGACATTTTACATTATATCTCCATATTTATGAATATCTTGCTATAACAACAAAAAAGAAAAGTCTTTTTTTCAACAATTTCTACTGACAGGATTACTGTTACGGGATAAGGTTTTAGGAAAATAAAAAAGTAATTGCTTTAGAAATCATCAATTCTTCCGATAATCAGAGTGTGCAGTATTTGAACAGAGTCTGATATGAAATATGTGTTACAGAACATTAAATGTTGGCCACAAACGCGCATGAAAGTCGCCTTGATAGTCGGCACGAGACCGAATATAGTGAAGGCGGCTCCTTTGATGCGGCAGTTCAGACATTACTCGAATGAGTTTGATATATTTCTCATACACACTGGTCAGCATTACTCTCATAACCTCTCTCAAGGACTAATATCAGAATTGGAGTTGCCTGATCCGGACTCCTTGCTGTCAGTCGGATCAGGTACGCATGCGCAACAGACGGCAGAATCAATTCTGCAGCTGGAGAGCTGCTTTCTCGATTTGAAACCAGATTTGGTTATTGTGTTTGGTGACGTAAACTCTACTATGGCCGCTGCCATGACTGCTTCCAAGCTACACATCAAAGTGGCTCATGTTGAAGCTGGTCTGCGTAGTTTCAATACTTCTATGCCTGAAGAGGTCAATCGTCTTGTGACCGACCACCTCTCTGACTTCCTCTTTGTCTCTGAGGAATCGGGTGTGGACAATCTAATCAGAGAGGGCATTCCAGCAGACAAGATCTTCTATTCAGGCAATATAATGATTGATTCATTGGTTTGGTGTCTGCGAGAAAAAACTAGTACCACAATTCTTGAAGATCTACAATTGAGACCCTATAGTTATGCAGTCCTGACTTTGCACCGTCCCTCAAATGTTGATGATCGAACGACTCTTAACCGTATTATTAGGGCAATGATCCAAATCGCGGAGACGCATCCCGTGGTCTTTCCCTGTCACCCAAGAACTCTGCATCGAATTGAATCCTTTGGCATTCTCCCGAAAATCGATGCCAGTAATATTCAGCTAATGGAACCAGCCAGCTACGGAGATTTCCTATGGCTCCAATCAAACTCAAAAGTCGTTTTTACAGATTCGGGCGGGGTTCAAGAAGAGACAACATATTTGGGAACTCCCTGCGTGACTTTCCGAGAAAATACGGAGCGACCATCGACGGTTGAAATAGGTTCCAGTGTCTTGTGTGGCACAAACATATGTAGTATACTTGAAGCGGCCAAATCAGCATTTTCAACTGGCCGCAAGAAGACAAATATCCCTCCGCTCTGGGATGGAATTACAGCTCACCGCATAGTACAGGCAATAAGACAAAGGCTTATCGCATCTAGCGGCAACGACCAAGAGACTTCTTGGTGTACTGAACAGGGCGAAATGCTCGGAGATAGATGCTAAAAGTAGCCAACCGCAATACAGGAGCATCACTTACTCCACGGCAAACTATCTTGAATTCCTGTTAAAAGCCGGAACAATTGTCAACATGGGTCAGGATTCTTCCTCTTGATCTGACCTCCAGCAAGGACTCTATGTTTTGAGGTTTCCATAATTAGTTTATACTGCGGCAATTGTAAAATATTTTGATCCTGAATCGGTTTATACTTTGAGAATACTTACTCAACCGTTAAACACCTCGTCTGCTGCAGAAAGAGTCTCCTTTTTCCCGTATTCATTAACCAAAGACCAGTAAGCGGCAACTAACGCAGTTGACCAAGATTTGGTCTTCTTGAAAATATGCAATGTGCTCTTGGGATCAAAACAGACTAATTCTAGCATTTTAGCTTCCCATTTTCCATGAACACCTCTGGAAAAGCAATTGAGGATTTCCTCCCCTGTTTGAGAGATTCGCGCCATTCCTATCAGATTCCATTGGTAATACTGCAAATCCACGCCAAATCCAAAGAATATGATTTCGTTTGGATCCAAATCGATTCCAACCTCTTCTCGCAATCCGCGAATTGCAGTCGAATATAAATCAGGAACTGCTGTTGGCCCGGATGTGTCCATCCCTGGATGTACACTTTCAACAACACTCACATCAATCTCACCAGGCCTGGCGCCACACTGCTCGCTCCTATGAGTTACAACAAGTTTTCTGTCCTCAGATATAATAGTTAATGCAATGCCAAACCCATTTGCTAAGAAGGGAATCGGCTGGTAAATATTAGATCCCTCCAAATACTTTTTGCGAAGAGTCATTGGGACATTAGCCTGCCCCCATTCCTGATCCAAGCTCATTACGGTAGCTTGAAATGTATAATAATCTGTTAGCTGGAGGCTGAAAGTGACTTCCGGCCTCTCATCGAGAGCGGTTCTGCTGATTGCGTACTTCTCGAGTGCATATTGAGGTCCATTCCATAGATGGGCCAGACCTTTAATTCTTTTGATTCTCTCTCTTTCCTTTATTCTCTTACGTAACACGGTAATTTCTGGAGGAAGTACTAGGCGGGATTCGCTTACAATACATCGCAGTCCAGAAGGAACGTAGTTCATCTCACCATCACCATCAATCACAAACCAAGAACTAGTAAACCGGCCTAGGCAGAGTGGCAAAGGCCTAGGAACCCAAAATCGAGGTTCATAATGCATCACAAAATCAGGCTCCCAAGATGTTTCTCTTCATAAACCAGCATGTTCTCCAACCAGCACCTGCCAGGCAATTTCCATTCTGAGCATTGTAATAAGTTCCAATGATTGCTGCCGGGAAATCACTTTGTAGCCCTATTACCAAACCCATGTGTCTGCCAAGCATAAGATAATGTATTCAAGTACCGAAATATACACTATTTTCTCCTTGAAATCAAGAATATTTTGCTGTTATATTATGAGATAGGAGATAAACCCTTTTATTGTTCGATCGGCAGGTTACTTCCAAAATACTCCAAATAAACCATTGACAAAATTACATATTGCAGCTAACTTGTGTGAGGTACTACTTATTTCTGAAGGCGTTAGCACACGCGAATCGTATTAACGCGATGGCTTAAAGGTAGTCTCAGAATGGTGCAATTTTTGGTGTATTGGGGAAGTCATGCTCTCAGATTGACTCGTCCATTTTACCATGTGCTGTTGTCAATTACCATATTACTTTGGCTTCTCCTTTATCACTTTTATTACTTTTCTACTCAAGAGGGATACTTCCAAGAAGCTATATGGGGATTATTCGCTATTTACGTTGTCTTAACCTCGCTAATCTCAATTAATTACCGCCCCCAGAGTCGATTAGATGAACCAGCTGCAAACAGACTACATGTGTTGCTGGAACTTATTGTATTCTCGCTAATACTGGTATTACTGGATAAGGAGGGAATATCTTTTTCCCTATTCCTAATCGTACCAGTACTAATTGCCAGCAGGTGTTTTGGCATAACATGTGCCTTTTGGGTAGTGTGTGTGGCATGGATGGTTAGCACGGGAAACCACTTCGTCAAGTCTATGGGAACATCATGGCTTCAAATAAATTTTCCTGCAATATTGAATGTTCTGTCAAACTGCTTGTTAAACGCATTCTTATATTTTCTCGTGGCGTGGGTCGGACTTCGGGAATGGAAAAAGAACAGTCTGCTCGATCTTTACTACAAATCTATCGGAAACTTGGCTGAGTCGTCCAACTGGGATCAATCACTTCTGTACTTACTCAAGATTTGCAGGTCCTACTTGAGAGCAAAGCATTCCCGGCTGTTTCTCCATATAATCGAACGCGACAAAAAATCCATAAGAACTCTATTTATTGTGGACATAAATGGGGAAATCAGAAAACTCAACGGTTTGGAATCCTTTCATGAAGGAATCGTGAACCAAGTTTTATTG
>JAAEQF010000561.1 GCA_024231695.1 FCB group bacterium | reverse complement strand
GATTTCAAGTGGACGTTCCAGATTATTAGTCACCTCGCCCAATAGCTTGACCCGAGGTACAGTCAGTCCCGGGCAATCTCCGCAGTCGGTCATGGCCACCAGTTCGATTTCATCGTGTTGAGCGAATTCCCCATTTTTCTCGCCCATACCCTTATAACATTTGGCGCAGGCTATACATGAATGATCTTTAATACGCTTACAATACAGTACTGCTATTCGAGCCACGTTATACTCCTTACCATCATCTGGTCAGCAAATAGAGTGTTTTCCATCGATTATAAGCTATCAAATAATTTGCGAATTGACAACCGATATTCTATCGAGGGTACGATTATCCCTGCAAAACAGGCTATTCTTACTGGATCAGATCGTGGCAGGTCGGTCAAGCCTGAATTTGGCCCTGGTTTTAATTACATCATCATCATCAGTTACCAAATCAAAGGCGCTGATTCGTCCATGAATGGCGAAGTTCTCGCTGTTTATTCGATCGGCGGCCGCTTTGCAGGCCCTGGCATCATCAAAGATGCCGATGGTCATATGCGGAGTAAAGGGGATATCGAGTCGGAGGTGCTTGCCCATTATTCCAGTATAGAGATTATCGTGTAGTTTAACAATTTGACTGAATCCCTCATCCGGAACCAAAAAGAGGAACCAGCGATCATCGGCTTTGGTTTTTACTGTTGTTGCGCAGCGCAGGACAAAATTGATCGGGGCCGTATCGTTTATAATCGGGCGGATATGATCATCGAGTATCGTCTGACTATATTCGGATACGGCGAAAACCAGAGTAAAATGAGGATCGACGATTTTGAATTCGGATTGGCAATAGGCCAACCTCAGCGATTGAATCCAATCGAAATCATCGCCCGCAAGATCGGGATAACTGATAATCAGCAGAGACATTTTTCTAAATTTCCCTATGGCTGTATATTAATATTGTATATTTCAATTTTAATTTCAAGGTCAAAGATCGGTTGCGCGAAGAGTATTTTTTCAATATTATCAAACCAACCTGGTGAAAATTATGAAACGAAAAAACCCTTATGACCTAAGATACTCCGATGAAGAGTATTACTGGAGTGGTAAACCATCGGCCATGTGCGACCGGCTCGTTGACCTTGTACGACGGATGAAGATACCAAGGCCACGATTACTTGATCTTGGCTGCGGTGAGGGTCAGAATGCCGTATATTTTGCCCGAAAAGGATTCGATGTAACCGGCATCGACCTTTCCCGTGTCGGTCTGGCTAAAGCCGAACGGTTAGCTACAGAAGCCGGCACGACTGTCGCCTTTATCTGCGCCGATCTTATCGATTATAAAATCGACCGGCCGTTTGACATCATCTTTTCCAGCGGGGCGATGCAATATATCCCTCCCGCAAACAGAGCCTTGCGATTCAAGCAATTGAAAGATGCCACCGGTAAATCAGGTGTTCATGTCATGTCGGTTTTAGTGGAAAAACCGTTTTTACCACTGGCTCCGGATGCCGAGGATGATGTTCAGCTGTTTGTCTCCGGGGAATTGATGGGTCATTATGGTGATTGGGAAATCATTTATTGTATCGAGGAAATATTCGATTGTCGATCGAGTGGTGTACCTCACCGCCATGCTATCAACCGGGTGATTGCCAGACGCTACGGCGCCGGCGATTAATATTTTTTTCGGTCAATCGGTTTGATTTGGATCAACCGGTTAGGCAACTGCTCGTACTTGCAGGAACAACCATCACATCCTTTATTCTGAGCATCTCGCCATAGGCGCCGCCCAACAAACCATACGGCAATTGCTACAGCTGATAAAACTATCAGATATTCAAACATAATTATTCTCCGGGGTTAATCCAGCCCCAACAGCCTCCCCCCCTGATATACGATAAAAGCCATCAGCCACGCTAACCCAGTGGTATAAATTACCTGAAAGGCCAATTCCTTCCATGACCCGCTCTCGTGCAAAAACACGGTCATGGCGGCCATGCAGGGAACATAAAGCAAAACGAAAACCAAGAAGGCGTAGGCGATCAGTTTTGAATAGTGGGGATCCGCGGACAGACTATTACGCAGAGTTGACGAATCCTCATCGGTTTCCCCCACGCCATAGATGGTTCCCATGGTGGAGACCACCACTTCCTTGGCAGCAAAACCGGAAATTATGGCAATACCCAGTCTCCAGTCGAAACCGAGCGGCTTGATGACCGGTTCGATAAAATGTCCCAGCCGACCGGCAAAACTGTCGCGAATCTTCTCCGCCGACCGAGCATTTTCGTAATCCAGAATTTGTGCTTCCATTTCTTCGGCTGTAATTTCGCCTTGAATTTGGGCGGTCGAGGCGGCCTTGATCAGACCGTCATAATCTCTGTCAAAAATCTGTTTTTGCGGAAAAGTCATCAGGAACCACATTATCACCGAAATTCCAAGGATAATCGTCCCGGCCTTGCGCAGATACAGCCATGATCTTTCCCACATATGGATAATCAGCGAACGCAAAGTGGGGATGCGGTAAGGCGGCAGTTCCATGATAAAGGGAGCTGACATTCCTCTGAATCGAACCTGTCTCAACACTCGGGCCACAAGAACGGCCGTGAGGATTCCGAGGGCATAGATGGAGAAGACCACATTCCCGGCTTTGTCCGGCCAGAACGCGCCGCAGATGAGAATATAGACCGGCAAACGAGCTCCGCAACTCATGAAAGTAGTGATATGCAGAGTCACCAGTCGATCAGTCTTGTCCTCAAGAATACGGCTGCCCATGTAGGCTGGCACCGAACAACCGAAACCGATCAACATCGGTATAAACGATTTGCCGTGCAGTCCGATTTTATGCATAACCCGATCCATGACAAACGCCGCCCGGGCCATATAGCCGGTGTCTTCAAGCAAGGCAATGACCAGAAAAAGTAAAACGATATTGGGTAGAAAGACGAGTACACCGCCCACACCGCCGATTATACCGTCGACGATCAACGAGGTCAACATCCCGGCGGGCAGATTCGCCGTCAGGAAATCAGTCAACATGCCAATACCAGCTTCTATCCATTCCATCGGTTTCTCGCCGAAAGTAAACGTCAGATTGAACATCAGCCACATCAGAAAGCCGAAAATAGGCAGGCCCAACACCGGGTGAATAAGCGCCAGATCAATTTTATCGGATATATCATGGCGATGCTCACCAACCAGCCGGATCGCTTCCGAGCAGGCACCGCTGATGAAGCCGTAGCGGCAATCGGAGATCACCTGTGAGGGGTCCTCTCCCAGGATCTTTTTTATCCGTTCGCGGCCCTCCTCGGCCAGGACGAATATCTGTTCAGATGAATCCAGATCGCGAACAAGCTTGTCAACTTCATGATCCTCTTCAAGAAGTTTCAGGGCTATCCAGCGCGGCAGGTAATCTTTGGGCAGCTGCTTCGTTTGGTCAATGGTTTCGGTCAATCGCCCAAGTTCTTCCTCGAACTCTTTGCCATAGTTCACGCTGGAGGGATTGAATCCATGAACGTTGTTGACGGTATCAAGCATGGCCTGTAAAAGATCATCCATGCCTTTGCGCTTATGCCCAACAGTGGAAACGACGGTAACTCCGAGAAGATGCCCCAACAACTTTTCATCGGTAATTATGCCGCGGTTCTGGGCCATATCGCTCATATTGAGCGCAATGATCACCGGTACGCGGAGTTCCAGAAGCTGCGTGGTCATATAGAGATTACGTTCTATATTGGAAGCATCGACGATATTGACGACTACATCGGGTCTTTCTTCAATGATGAAGTTGCGAGTGATGACTTCTTCAATGGAGTAGGCGGAAAGAGAGTAGGTTCCGGGCAGATCAATCAGTTTGATCTGATGTCCCTTGAAGTTGAGAATCCCTTCCTTTTTCTCAACGGTAACTCCCGGGTAATTTCCGACGTGCTGGTTAGAGCCGGTAAGATTGTTGAAGAGCGTAGTCTTGCCGGAATTAGGATTTCCAGCCAAGGCGACAATCAGAGGCTTTTTTTCAAACTGCAATCTCTTTGACCTTGATTTTTTGTGCCATGCCCCGACCAATTCCCAGTCTCGTTTGTCTGACCTCCAGTCCTACAGGCCCATGACCAGAATTGCTGATTATCGTCAGATGCGAACCCGAATTCAATCCCATGGAACTGATTCTTTCGCGTAATTGCCGACCGGCATCGAATTTGATCAATATATAGGTTTGCCCGACTCGGGTATCACTCAGGGTTAGCCCCTGCTTATTATCGTTTCCCGTCGTTGCTGACTTTCTAAAGATGGTAAACATATTCCGATTATCCAATCCAAGCCCTGTTGCTTCCGGCAACGATAATTGTTGAGGAGATGAGGTTATCCATCACGCGATTCGCTCTGGCATTCCCGACAGAAGCCGAATATTTCATAATGATGGGAAGTCTGCCTGAACTTGTATTTGGCCAGGACCTCCTGCTCACCTCTATCCATAGCTGTGCTTTCGAACTCAATCACCTTGCCGCAATTAGTACAGACTAGATGATGATGATGCTTGCGGCCCAGGCGATGTTCAAAACGGGCGATGCCATCATTAAAAACAACTTCAACGGCCAAACCGCTTTCGGCTATCAGTTTCATTGTCCGATAGACGGTGGCATAGCCGACCTTGCGGCTTTTCTCATTGACGATCCGATACATATCCTCAACAGAAACATGTTCGGTTGTGGCCAAAAAGGTCTTCAACACTCTCTTTCGCTGCTCCGTTTCGCGGAGTCCGGTCGAACGAATGTATTCGTCAAAAATCTGTTCTTCGTTACTTCTCATAACCACCACTAACGAAAATGAAAATCATTTTCAATATACTGCAATACGCGACCTCGTCAAGAGATTAAGATAAATAATTATCAGAAATCCTAATCAATAATCGATTTGACAAGGATTTTGCACAAACCCCTACGCCTCTATGGTAACTACTGGTATATCGTTACGGTACAATGGCTTGAATGTCAACTAAACCGTGAAGTGTCTGAGTAGTCATTTATAATAGAAAAGGGCCGGTAAAAAACCGGCCCTTTATAGCAAAAACTGATTGCTTACTTTAATTCGATGGCAAAGCCTGTCGGCACTTCTCCAGAGCCTCGGTCAATAAATCGACCTTGGTCCCATTTTTGTCGATTAGCATCTCAATCAAATCAAAAAGGGCCGGGAAGGCTTTGATAACCTGATCGGCATCGACGATGACGCCGGCCGGTAATCTGATCAGTCGATGATAAGCCGCCAACAGCAAAAGAAGATCCTGACGATGTTCCTCGTCCAAACATCGGCCGATCACTTTTTCAACCTTGGCCCGCAGGTTTCGACAGCGAACGGTCCGATCCTGCCAACCCTGATAAAATTCGGGTTTCAGGCTGGGTAAATCGGCCTGGCTGAGAAGATCAAGAAGTTCCAGAAGACTGAGTCTTTCCCTTTCTTCCCAGTGAGCATCACGCTCGACATTCAGTTCCAGACTACCCTCGTGCAGATAATCCTGAATCCAGGCATCAAACGTATGCCGGGCCGGTTGGAGACGAAGGTAGGCCAGCAGGCCGACAGCATGCCAGCCCCACATCACCGGTTCCTTGAGAGTAAACGGATCATCGCTCTGCAACCTATCCAGACCTTTGGCCAAGCGCAGAAGGCTGTCTAAAGCGCTTCGCAGCGGTGAGATTTCCTTACTCATTCCTTTTCCCTTCCCCCGCTACTGGTTATACCGGTCTTTGTACGCCCGCCGCAAGGCTTCGGCTTCCTCAGGAGTGAGCCCCTTTTGCCAAAGATGTTCCTCCTGCATCATTAAAGTCTCAATCCTGCGCTCGTACTTGCGTTTCATCTGCGGACTTTTCTCAGCCGCTGCTTCGACCACCGCCGGTAAAAATTCAGTATAGAAATGCTTGGACACTTCATACATCCCGTGCCAGTGAGTATAATCGGGGCCCATCATACTGGCTCCGTGGCGAGCCCGGCGTCCCTCATGATGCCACAATTCCCAGAATATCCATTGCACATCATGCTCGAAGGGAGCATTTTTACTGAGAACACCATCGGCAATAAGTTCATCCATTATCTTCTTGGCAGGTTTGGCAAATTTCTCGTTGTAAAGTTCAACCAAATCATCGAACTGAACATAGAAATTGTCCACGTAGGTGTCGTTGTGGCAGTTGAGACAGGCGCCTTTCATACTCGCGCGACGCTCTTCCCAAGTGATAATTTTGGCTACTTTGCGAGTTACCGGACGACTGACCATTTCAAAATTCTCGACGACCTTTTCCGTAGTCTCTACTTCTTCGCCCACGGCCGGCAGTTTGCGACTGGCCGGGAAATCATCTTTATAACCGTCTTCATAGACTACACGATTAAGCTTGCTGCTGACAATCGGCCGCAAAGTCCAACTGATCCGGTCGCCGACATCGTGAGTATTGCTCACCTGAACACCCTGAGTAGTCATATAGCTGCTGATATGGCACGAGGCGCAGGTGGGAGCAGCCGAATAATCCTTACCCAGCACCCAATCGCCTTCTTTGTCCAGATTCATCCGATCACGATTGGCGTGGAAAGCAATGCCATGTTTCGATTCGTTGTAAATCTCAATTTGCGGATGATCCGGGCCCATATGGCATTTGCCGCAATTCTCCGGCGAACGGGACAGTTTGGATTCAAACGCATGTCGCGAATGACACGCATGGCACGAGCCCCGGGAACCGTCCGGATTAAGCCGCCCGATACCACTATTGGGCCAGGTTCGGGGATCGATAACCGGTTTATTTTCCTTGCCGGTGCGCAGGATTTCGCCGTTGTCATCTTTAGCGAATTTGACGATTGTACCGTGACATTGCCAGCAACCGTTGACGGCGTCGGCATTGTTGCCCGGCATACCGGCCACTTTTTCGGCCAGGATATTGTCCAGCGAAGCCAGGATTTCGCCGGCGCTGGCATGATGACTGTGGGCAAACTCTTCGTATTCGCGGGCGTGACAATTGGAGCAATCCAAAGGCGTTACCAGCGTTGACACAAAAACACCCTCATGCTCCCAACCATCGACATCCCCCTCTTCCGCCTTGTGGCAATCATAACAACCGATACCGAACTGGGCGTGCCGGGAGTGTTCCCATTCCATAACCAAAGCCGGCGAATCTTTGGTATGACAATCGACGCAAGCCTTGTTTTCAGCAGTTACCAGCGGTTCCAGGCCTTCTTCCACCCGATGACGTTTGGATTCATGATAGGCGACCATAAGCAAAGACGCCAGAAACAATACAGATAGAATGCCGACAATATATCTTTTCGTTGCCAATGTCATTTGTCCACTCTCCTTAATTTATGCCGCCAAGCCTTCCCAGACCGTTAGAATTAGAAAGCCGAGAAAAGCTATTACCCCAATTATCACCGAAACCGCAGGGGGCATGCGTAATTTACGCATCAGCCACCCCTCGATAAACGGCCAGAAAAACAAGACACCGCCCATGACCATTGTCAGAACCACGCTTACCTGTAAACTGGTCAGTTTCAATAATCGGAAATTGAAATAGAAAAACCATTCCGGTTTGATATGAGCCGGCGTTGTGGTCGGATCAGCCGGTGCACCCAAACCGGCCGGAAAAATAAGGGCGATGATGGTCAATACATACATCATTAAAACACCGATTAGCATTTCGGTCGTGGCGTGTTCCGGCCAGAAACGGAAATGACGTTCGCTCTCCGGCAATTCCTCACCCTCAAGCGGAACTTCGGTGACACCCTGTAATCGAATCAACAGAATATGGAGACTGATCAGGACAAATACGACCATGGGCAACACACCGATATGCAGGATATAGAAACGGGTCAGAGTGTTTTCACCGATTTCGGAACCGCCCCGTAACAGATCGCCGATAGTCGGCCCGATCAACGGAACGGCATCGGCCAGATTACAGGCCACGGTCGCGCCCCAGAAACTCAGCTGTTCATAAACCAGTGAATAACCGGTGAATCCAAAGGTCAGGGTTACTCCCAACAGCATCATCCCGACCAGCCAGTTAAGCTGTCGCGGTTGACGATAAGCACCGGTAAAGAAGACACGCAACAAGTGCAAAAACAGGGCAATAATCATGAAATTCGCCGACCATTTATGTAATGACCTGAAAAACCAACCGAAACGAATTTCGTTGGTGATGGCCGCCACGCTGGCATAGGCCTGATCCGGCGAAGGAACGTAATAAAAAGTCAGGGCTATTCCGGTAATAACCTGCACGATAAAGAGGTATAGAACCGTACCACCAAGACAAAACCACCATTTTTTCAAGTGAAAGGGCACCGGTTCGGCCCCGGCATGGCGCAAAAGTTCCCAGTTGAAAGGAAACAGTTCGGCCAGTCCGGTTTTAATATTTTTCATTTCGGGGGTCATCCTTTCCCCCCCCTCACCTTGACATCCTTAACCTCAAGATAGACAACACCTCCGGCCTCATCCACCTCGACCGGCACCGTAGCCAGACGTTGCCCTGCATCCCCGGGAGGTCCGGCAATACCTAATCCATCGGCGTCGAATATCCCACGGTGGCAGGGACAGAAAAAACGATTGTTCTCCTCTTCCCAATTAACCTTGCAACCCAGATGTGGACAGGTTGAACTAAAAGCCTCAAAACCGCTTTCGGATCGGCGTACCATAATCTGATTTCCCTGCAGATCATAAAAAGTCTGGACGGCTCCTAGACGATACTTGCTGATCTGACCGGCGAAAATCTTCCGGGTTTTAGGCGCTCCACCTTCCGGCAGCAAAAACAATAGTCCTTCACCGGCCAAAACCCCATAACCGGCAGTCAATGCAACACCTGAGAATACAGCCGCCATCCACTCGCGTCGCGTCATTTTTTTCTGATTATCCACAAACCCACCCCATGTAAAACAGTTTCCTTCCCCGACCCGCAGGACACGGCCAATGTCACAAAAGACGCCTTTTTCGTCTATGAAAAGCCGATATGTTTTGAAGTGTCGAATACATATAATCCCGCCCCAATCGACTCATAATAAAACTCAACTTCAATATGCCTAGTTGATCTATAGTATATATATGCTGAATCAATTCGATCGCATCCTTGATCCAAGTCAAGAAACATCGATTAACGAAGGCTTGTCAACAATTTTTATATTGGAGGAATACTTACCCTTACTCCTTTTTTTATCAGCGTCTGCTCTTTAAAAATTCCGTCCGCCAGCGGTACAGGTTTCTTATCATAATTAGATTATTTCCAACGGGATTGTCTTTTTCTTGGGCAGGACGCTTTCCGATGCCTTTTAGGCACGTCAGAACAAAAAAGCTTCCCGGCGAAGGTTGACTTGTCAGATTTTCAGTATAATTTGAGAAAAATAACAATCTTCAATTACGGAGCGAACCTTGTCTGATAATCATCGTTTTTTAACCGGAATAATATCTTTAATGTTGCTGTGCATGGCCGCGAATTTACTCGCCGGCGAAATCCTCTATCCTCGCTACCCGGCTCTGTCACCGGATGGTAAGACCATCGCTTTCACCTATCAGGGCGATATCTGGACGGTATCTGCCGAGGGCGGGACGGCTCGCCGTTTGACCATACATGAGGCCGAGGATATCAGACCGCAATTCTCGGGCGACGGCAAAAAGATTCTTTTCTCTTCGCGGCGTGACAACAACTACGATGTCTTCGTGATCCCTGCCGAGGGAGGTGTGCCGACTCAGTTGACTTTTCATTCCAGTTCTGATATCGGTACCAGCTGGTTTGCTCAAGGTGACAGCATTGTTTTCACATCCAACCGCGACGGCTGGCGGGATATTTACAAAACCTCAGTCAAGGGCGGTACTCCGATTCTCCTGACTGGTTACCCGTATGAACAGGAATACAATGGCCGAATCGTTTCCAATGGCCGCTATTTGCTTTACAACAACGGGTCGGGGCTTTCCCGCTGGTGGCGTCGCGACCTTCAGGCTTCGAGAAATGCCGACATATTTCTGGCCGATAGAACTCAGGATCAATTCAGTTCCCGGCGGTTGACTGATTTTTCCGGGCATGATGTCTGGCCGGTTTTCAATGAAACCGAAAATGAATTTTATTTCGTTTCCTGCCGGGGCGAATGGGCCCAGGTGTGGAAGAAAGCAATTGATGGTGGACCGGCTGCGGCCATGACCAATTTTGTCGGCGATGGCGTGCAATGGCTCAATTCCAATCCGCAGGGAACCATGCTCGTATTCGAGCAGGATTTTAAATTATGGCTGCTTAATCCCGCCGAAGGTCAACCCCGTCCGATACCGGTTCAGATTGACTCCGATGAGCGAGTCAATTTGATCGAAAAGAAAACGTTCAATGGAAATGTGGATTGGTTTTCGCTGTCTCCCGACGAACAAAAAATCGCGGCCATCATTCACGGTGAGATATTTGTCTTTCCGGCCGAAGAGCCGGTCGAGGGTATCCGCCTGACTAATTCATCGACCCGTGAACAACACCCGGTATGGGGGAAAGATTCACGGTCAATCTATTACGCTTCCGACCGCAACGGCAATTACGACATCTATTCTGCCGACGTAACCACCGGCGTCGAAATCCGGTTAACCGATGCGCCCGAAAACGAAGTCAAACCTTTGGTTTCGCCGGATGGTAATCACCTCGTCTGCTATCGGGGATTGGATAAACTGATTCGTATTAATCTTGAAAACGCCAAGGAATCCGAGTGGGTTACCGGTATGTTTTTCGACTTGGGTGTGGAGCCGACTATGGAATACGCCTGGTCACCGGATTCCAAATGGCTGGTTTTCACCATGGCCGGAGCGACCTATGAGACCGATATTTTTGTGACCGATCTCGACGGCAATGTTCACAACCTTTCCAACTTCTCGGACTGGAATTTCCGTCCCCGTTTCGCCAATGATGGCAAAAGTGCATATTTTACTTCGACCGTCAATGATCGTTATGAAACTTTCAAGATCGATCTGGTGGCCGAGCCATTCGAGTTTTATGAATCCTCGTTTGACAGCCTCTTCATCGAGGACAAAAAAGAAGACGAGGATAAGAAAGACAACGGTAAAGAAGACAAGGTCGAAGAAGAAATCCCGACGGTAGTCATTGATTTTGACCGAATCGAGAAACGCCGGGTCAAAGCCTATGATCTGTCCTCCTCAAGCACCTACCCCGTTTTGACACCAGACGGTGAGAAGTTTGTTTTCGTTGCATCGATTATGGGCAAACCGGAAATTTGGTCAGTCAATACCGAAGATGATCCCGAACTGGAACAAATCACCAAGAGTGGCAAGAGTAAAAAGCTATTAACCGTCACCGAAAACTCCGAAGATGTTTTTTACCTTGAGGGCGGGAAAATCAAGAAATCAGAAATCGATGGTGGCGAAACCACTACGCTGTCGATCAAAGCGGTCATGGGTGTGGATATACAAAAGCTTAACCATCAGAAATTCGCCGAAACCTGGCAGACCCTCAATACATATTTTTACGACAGTGACTTTCACGGCACCGACTGGCAGGCCATGCGAGAAAAATATGAACCGCTGGTCGATCATATCCGCACCGAGGAAGAATTTCGAAATCTTCTTAAAGAACTTATGGGCGAACTGCGCGCCTCGCATCTGAATGCCTATTCCCGACTACCCCGCCCCAATGGCAGTATCAAAACCGGCCGCACCGGGATCGTTCTCGACCATAAAACTCTCGACCGCGAAGGATCGTTCAGAATCAACCGAATTATTCCGGAATCTCCCGCCGCGTTGGCCGGAATTGAAGCCGGCCAATATATCCTTGGTATCAACGGCGAGGAATTAACGTCGCAAACCAATTTCTTTGCCCGCCTGGCCGGAACCATCGATCATCGCCTGACTTTGACCCTCGGTGACCAACCGAACAAAAAAGGCCGGGACATCGATCTCAAACCAAATGACAATATCGGCAGCAAAGTGTATGATGAATGGGTCGAGAATCGCCGCCGGCTGGTCGATTCGCTTTCAGGCGGACGGTTGGCCTATATTCATATTCGAGCCATGTCCGGCTCGCAACTTGAAGCTTTTAAGCAGAAACTGGTTTCGATTGCCGAACACAAAGAAGGCCTTCTTATCGATGTCCGTAACAATGGCGGCGGCAGCATCGCCGTGCATTTGTTGGGGATTTTGGTCAAGACGCCGTATTTCCTGCGCAATTTCCGCGATTTCCCCACCACTTCGGAAAATAAGATGCGCTCCAAATCACTTGAGAAGCCGATGGCTCTCCTGATCAACAATTATTCGGCCTCCAACTCCGAGATATTTGCCGAAGGATTCCGCACCTTGAAACTGGGTAAAATAATCGGTGAACCGACCGCCGGAGCAGTCATCGGAACTTCGTCATATTATTTGATCGACGGTTCGCGCATAAGGAGGCCATCATGGGGAGCCTTTACTGTTGACATGGAAGATACCGATATCAAACGGCGTTATCCCGATATAATGGTCGAAAATCTTCCGGATGATTTCATCAACGGTCGTGACCCACAACTGGTCCGGGCGGTGGAGGAGTTACTCAAAGAACTGCCGCAATAAGAATTGCTTCAGTAATTAAAAAAAGGGCGCCGGATTGGGTGCCCTTTTTTAGTTTGACATCATACCAAAATTCCATTATTATTATGCATCCGAAACATTCGTCGTCTCACCATAATTAATCATACCCTATCGACAAGCCACCCAGATTTTATTTCCACATTCAACATCACATTTCCCATTAACGGGAATCTATTCCTGAAACCATGATCGGATTGGTTTTCCGATTCAACTAAAGGAGTTTTTATATGCGGTATTCACTCGTTCCTGAAAATCCAGATGAAAAACAGATGGTTGATTCCAGCCCTGCAATCAGGACTCTTCTTGATCCTTTTCTTCCTGTCCTTCAGGCCCGGTCCCTGATGGCTGCTGTTCGCCTTGGAGTTTTTGAAGCCATTGGAGATAAAGAAGTGACGGTCGATGAATTGGCGATGACTCTCTCCTTGAATAGTGAAACCTTGCGTTTACTGTTAAAAGTTCTCATTTGCGCCGGCTATATTACGATGTCAAACGATAAATACAATCTGACCGCCGTGGCAAAATCAACTCTCCTTCCCGGAAGTCCTAATCGCCTGTCGGCCTGGGTGAAGTATAATTACATCCATTGGACCGCTATCGCCGAATTGGAGAATGTTCTCCGGACCGGCCGGGGCATAGATTTGGATCGGCATTTTAAAACCGAGGACGACTGGATAATACACCAGGAAGCAATGTTGGAGACGGCTCGGCCGATAGCCGGCTGGGTGGGCTCTCAGATACCTGTCCCCGATAAGGGTGAGAAACTGCTTGATATCGGCGGTTCGCACGGGCTATACGGAGCGATGATTTGTCGCCATAATCCGCCCCTGCAATCAGAAGTTATTGATCTTCCGCAGACCGTTAAAATCGCCGGGGAATTATCACGACGCGAGGGTATCGATGACGTTGTCACTCACCGGAGCGGAGATATCAGGCATGATGAAATCGGGCGGCAGGAATATGATGTAGTTTTTATTGGGAACCTGGTGCATCACTTCAACTCCGATCAGAATCTCGCTCTGCTGCATAAAGTTCACACGGCTCTTCGTCCCCGGGGCACTATCGCTATTTGGGATATCAAGTATCCCGATTCTGATTCTCATCCCGATTTGATCGGAGATTGCTTTGGATTGTTTTTTCGAATAACTTCCGCGGCGCAGTGTTATGCGCAGGACGAGATCATCGATTGGATGAAAACTACCGGTTTCAGTGATATCATAGTGTACCGAGCGCCGACATCGACGCATAGTCTTATAACCGGGCGTCAGATCTAATCGGGCCGACCCGTCGTTTGTGTGCTGCCTTGCCGGTTAGCTGCCATATCTGTACATCGCGGAAACCGTTTATGGCCACACGTTGTCGAGCTGAAACCTGTCCGGTAGTCGATGAAGCAGGAAAGAATTATTATGGCAATGCTTTGGGCTTATTTAATTAAACGATAAAAAAAAGGCGGCCAATGGAGAGAGCACGAACTCCACGACCGCCAGCCCACCTGCCCCCCCCCTGTCCCTGTATTGTTATTCTGCTGTACCCTTCTTTTTATGCGCTTCAGCTACCTAATCACTACGATCAGGATGGATAACCTGTGTTGCCGAAAATCAGCTTCCGGATAGTTTCTTTCAATTGCCCCAAATCCGGCGGTTTGCGGTAAATATTTTTAACACCCAGCGACGATACCATCCGATCGGTATTTTCATCGGCATGAGCCGAGATAACAACGACCGGCGTATTAACGATCGGGGGTCGCGGGGGATCACTTTTCATGTGCGACAAAAAAGCTATTCCCTCCGTGTTGGGATTATCGCCGAAATATTCGGGCAGTTGCAAATCCAAAAGAACACAATTCGGACGACATTCCATCCATCGATCGCATGCTTCCGGTGTAGTCGCCGCCGAGAATATTTCAAACTCGGTCGAAAGCATTATACTCAGGTCGGAAATAAAATCGGTATCATCATCAATAATGAGAAGTCGAGGTTTGTTCCGGGGGACATTATCACTCCCGATTATCCTTTCGTCAAACTGATCCATGTCCATATGCATAGCAAAGCGCTTACCAAATGCGACCCGGCTCAAAAAATAATCCCCCATGTCCTTATCTCCTTACAGAACAACGGATTGTTAAGTTGTAAAAAAAGCCCGCCAGATATCTACAGCACATTAGAATGAATTTGGGAAACAGATGTTTCCCGCATTCGGGACGATTACCGTCAAGTGATTGGGATTTATGTATATTTGATGCAAACTGCTGTTACCAAAAATCAACGCCGGTTGACATTAGGCTTATAAAATTCTGATCAGTTTCACTCATTGAGAAAGCCCGCAGGCTTTCATCATTTTGGCCAATCCCTGGCGAGTGACACCCATTTCTTCAGCGGTGCATCCGATACTGCCGTTATTTTTGCGCAAGAGGCTTGATATATACTTGCGTTGAAAATTGGTCAGACACCTCTTTTTGGCATCCTCATACCCGGCTACCGATTGATTATCCAGAACGAGGACGCAAAGATCGTCCGGTTCGAGGATTTCCCGTTGGGCGTGAACAATAGCATGCTCGAGACAATTGATTAACTCGCGAACGTTTCCCGGCCAGTCGTAGGCTGTCAACATGTTCATCGACTCGGCGCTGACGCCGACCACATTCTTCTTCATCTCCAGCGCCTTAATCTTGACGAAATAATCCACCAGCAGTGGAATGTCGTCGGTGTGCTCAGCCAATGGCGGAATATCAATATGGGTTACATTCAAACGGAAATATAAATCCTGTCGGAGCAAACCATCGGCCAGAGCTTTTTCCATATCGCGATTCGACGAGGCTAAAATCCGCCCACTGAAAGGAAGCAATTGGTTGCCTCCGACCCGTTCAAATTCCCGTTCCTGCAACACTCGTAACAATTTGGCTTGCACATCAACCGGTATTTCAGTGATCTCGTCGAGAAACAACGTCCCCGTTCCAGTCAGTTCAAATTTGCCGATTCGCCGCCCGACAGCCCCGGTAAAAGCTCCCTTTTCATGACCGAATAATTCACTTTCAATCAATTCCCGTGAAAGGGCAGCGCAATTGACGGCAACAAAGAGAGCACGGCGCCCTTCCGACATCCGATGAATACCTCGGGCCACAAGCTCTTTGCCGGTCCCGCTTTGGCCGGTAATGAGGACGGTCGAGGCAACTTCGCCCAAACTTTTCATCTCGGCTTTGATTTTTAACAAGGATGCGCTTTCCCCGACAAGTCTGCCCTTGATATCGTCCAGTTCCGACTCCAGTAGATCGCACCTTTTTTGCAATCGGGTTCCGGCTATGGCGCGATCGACCGTGATTTTCAATTTCTCCAGGTCGGGGCTTTTGCCGACGAAATCAGCCGCACCCAGACGCATTGCCTTGACCACCGTGCCCACTTCCTGATTGCCGGTGACCATTATAACCGGTAAATACGGCCATTCCGACCGTAGCCGCCCGAGATAATCCAACCCGTCTTCGCCTTCCCCCAGATTTATATCAAGGAAAACAATTTCAGTCGACCTGGTCAAAAGATAATGATCGGCGTTGGCTGTGTTAGTCACTGCATCACAACTCATGCCATCGGGCATCAACTTCCGAAAGTCATCGGCAAACTCCAGATCATCATCAACCAACAGAGCCTGAAGATTATTTCCCATCATCGGACACCAATTTCATATTAAGTTGCACTGTCGCACCGGGGCCATTGACATTGTTTCCCACCCGCACACGACCGCCAAATCGTTCTATCTGTTCTCTAACATGGTAAAGACCGTAACCACCGCCATCTTTCTTGGTACTATATTCCCGGCTGAAAACCTGAGACAAGTTTTCTTCTCTGAAACCGCATCCCGTGTCGGAGAGTCGAAACTCAACCTCGTCGGCGACGATTTCGATATACATCGACAATTTCTTCGTCGGCAAATCAGTCATGGCAGCAAAGGAATTGACAAATAATTCCTCAAGCACCGACATGATTTCCATCTCCAAAAAATAAACCCGAAACCGGCCTCCACCGCGGGTTATAATCTCCTGAAATCCGATTCCTTCCTGGCGCATCTGTCCACCTACGGCAACCAACACGCGCGGGACAATTTCGGCCAGATCGACGGTCAGGTTTGATTGTAGGTGTTTTCTTAATCGGCCTATGTTTTTTTGGATTTCATCGATAACTGTAGGTATGGAAGAGTGGAAAGCTGGTTCGCTATCGATTATTAATTCGGAAATCTTAGTTTTTTCAAGATCATCGTCAAGTCTGATTACTTGCCGGCTCAACCCAATCATCAACGGCTTGATCGATTTCAATTTTCGGGCCTGCCTGACAATGTTGTCCAATTGAGCCGAAGTGAATGATTTATATGACTCGACGGCGGCTTCCATATTTGGTTTGATAGCTTCCAATCGCTCGCTCTGGGCGGGAAGGTTGGCAAACAGAAAAGATAGTCGATTCAAATTCTTGCCGCCTGTCTGGCCATGATTAAAAGTCGTCAATGCTCCAAGAAGATCAACGTACGGCTCCTTCTTCAGTTTCCTCCGAATCGTCCTGCTCGAAACCATGCGATACAAGACAATACCGACCGGCATACCAAGCATAAAAGCGATAATTACCGTTGGCCAAAAAATGCGGGAAGCTGCCAATAGACTGTACATAGACGACTTCTTGTCCGCCGATGAGATTTTTAGCAAATACAACATATTGCCGGGAACATTATCCCCGTTTATATCTACCAGGGCGCCGATAACCCGGTCACCGAAAGGAGTCCGGAAAAATTTGGCCCTATTAATATGTCCTCCACGTTCGCTTCCATAGGAAGCCAATAAATTCAAATCATTATCCAGAATGTAAAGCGAGTCATTTTTCTTGAGGATAACTTCTGGCAGGCCATCGGGGATGGCATCAATATCAACAGGTTTTATGATATTAGTCAGTCGGTATTTACCTTCTTTAATTGTTGATAGGTCTGCCGGATTTAAAATAGATGGACGGTCATTGATAACCAACTCTTCCATCCCGTCACTGTCCATGTCAAGAACAAGGATTTGGCGATAATCATGATCGGCGTCGAAGGACCGCTGTTGCAAGTACTGGTTGTCCTCAGCCCGGTGCTTTTCCAAAATACGAACCTGGCGATCGTATTTTTCGCCGCGCAACAGGACATTGTAATAAATCTCCAGAGTGTCATCCCGGTCACAATCACAAACGGCGACATTCCCAGTCGGCCAATCAAATCGAACACCCAACGGCATATCCCATATCATATCGCCGGAATGGCTGAGGGCATAAACATAAGCGGCGGTATCGCTCCGACCGTTTACTTCAGCCCCATTGAAACTGGCCCTGGTCCGGAAATACAGCTCAAGATAATCGTCACGATTGGCATCGCCAAAGCGTAGAGATAGTGGAATCCCGGCCGTTGGAAAATACCAGAGCAATTTCCCGGACGGATAAGAGTAAACGTAAATACCGCGCGGATATAGATCAAATGAAACCTTCAGCGGTACGATAATCTCCAAAGTCCCGTCCTGATCGAGATCGGCAAAACGGCACGCCGATATATAACCGTCCCAGTTCGGATGCACATCGCTTCCCCGATCACTGATGTTTATGCCATGTATAGCCTCGGTACGGCAGAGAATTTGTTTGGGGGAAGGCCCGGCGGCTATCTCTATCCATATACTGTCGCCGGAATCGTCTTTGAGAGCCACGGCGATTTCAACACCGGGCAAAGTGTCAATATCAACCGGTCTGATACTGGTTATCGAGTATTCCGAATTGGCCTGATAAAGAGCCGGGCTTAGAATTCGCTCTCGATTGAAAGATCTAGCCTTATACCCTCGTCCATTGCCAAATAATTCCAGAAACTCATCTTCGCCATCGCCGTCGATATCAACTACAAAAAAATCAGCTATATCCATACGGCTGTCAACCAGTGTCAGATCAAACCGGTCTGGATCATCAGCAGCAAAAACGCTCCCGACAACAAGTATAATCAGGACGGAAGTAAAAAGTACCTGCAGGCGGGTGGCACTCATATTACTATCCACGTTTAGAGTAGCATTTCCCCCCGAACTGAAGTTCCATAAAACAATTATGAAACAGTGAGGAATCCGGGAACGGCACGATTAAAAAAAGGAGTCTCCTCCCATTTCCCTTTGCGATAATAATATAATGCTTCTTGTGGATTTAACAAGCCTCAATAAAGGTCTTCGTAATAGACAACCCTACCCAATATAATCAAGGGCGGTGACAGCCAAAAGGCCGTCACCGCCCGTCTGCCGGGAACCATCACGAAACCGGCAGGTTGTCAATTCCCTTTATTTCTCGGCCAGATGATCTTTAAGCTGCTTGGCAGTGGCAACCAGATGCATCAATTCCACCACTTCGGGCGTGCTGACTTGTTCATGGACACCTTTGAGGACATCCTGTACGGCTTGAAGTTTGGAATCTCTGGCCCAGTATGAATCCCTCATGATCTCTGAAAACTCGGCCGCCGCCGCCGCCAGTTGAAAATGAGGCGATGTGTTTTCGAACTCACCCTTGAAAACGTTCATCTTGATCGACCGACTAATTTCAGTCACCTCGAACGATTCGGGATCCTTGTAACGGATGAAAATCGTTCCCAGTGATTTCGATTGGGCCCATCTTTTGGAGTCTTTAGTAAATTTCAATTCATAAAGAGCTGTCGTTTCATGACCGGCGCCGATCTCGCCTCCATCTTCCTTGTCATCGCGAAATTTATCATCGGCCACGTCACGGTTCTCGTAACCGAGCAGACGATAACTGCGCACGACCTCGGGATCGAAATCGACCTGGATTTTAACATCGCGGGCAATAACCTGAAGATTTCCGGTTAAATTATCGACAAAAATCCGTCTGGCTTCGGCTATATCATCGACATAGGCATAATGACCGTTCCCCTTGTTGCCCAGCTTTTCCAGCAGGATATCATTAAAATTACCCATACCGAAACCGATCGAGGACAGGGTGATACCCTTATCGGCGAAGCGCTTAATCTGTTTCAGGAGATCATCTGCGCCGGTCACGCCGACATTGGCCACACCGTCACTGCACAGGATAACCCGGTTGATCTTACCCTTTTCAAAACAGCATTCGGCCATTTGATAACCGAGCCTGATACCGGCCTCGGCATTGGTCGAACCACCAGTACAGAGCCGTTCGATAGCATCAAGGATTTTCTGCCGATCGGTAATCGAGGTCGGCGGTAAAACCTCACGAGCCTGCGAACCATAAATTATCAACCCCACTCTGTCCTTGGAATTAAGTTCATCGACGAGTAAACGTAGAGCCTTTTTGACCAGTCCCAGGCGATCTTCACGGCCCATCGAGCCGGAGACATCGATGACAAAAACCAAATTGGCCGCCTTACGGAATTTCGGATCGATTTCCAGACCCTTGATACCGATGCGCAGCATATGTGAGTTTTTCCCGAATTTGGAAGGACTACCATCAAAATAGG
>JAAEQF010000560.1 GCA_024231695.1 FCB group bacterium | reverse complement strand
GCTGAACGTCACGTTTCTCGCCCGGGTCCCGGCCAAGCTTGGGATTGCGCTCGTGTTTTCGGCCGTGGCGCTCTTACTCGACAGATCAAAGAATATGGGGATAATAGCGACCGTTATTGTCTGGGCTGCTGTGGTGGTGACCTTCCTGTATTGACCCCACTTAATACTGGACACGTGCATCTACAATTCCTATTTTTCAGCAGGGTTGAATTCGCAATAACTCAGGGGAGGTTGATATGCGAGAAGCTGTCCTGCTACTTATTCTGGCGGCCTTCATTCTACCGCTATCTGTTTCTTCTCAGCCGGTTATAATTGTTGATAGTTTGGGAGACGGGCTCTGCGGCGCAGTTGCGGACGGCGACCGCGTGGTACAATACATATCTGTATGTAATCCCGACTCGACTTTGAGACGAATGTGTTTTTCCATCCGTTTCTACAGCCCTGACGGCGCGACTTTTACTTATCCCGATCCAGAACTAGTATTCTACAACGATTTCCTTTCCATTATGGAACCGGACGATATTGCCTGCGGCCTTCATCAGGATGGGGATGACTGGGTTCTGAACGTCTATACGTTTCCCAACAGTGTTGCCAATCCTGGCTGGCTGCCATCGCCAGACACCATTACTTACATAGGTATTGAGTTCACCGTTGAAGGTGAAGGGTCCCACATATGTTTCGACTCAACCATCGGCAGTTGGGGAGCCGAGTGGCTGGCAGACCCGGGCCCCGCGCCTGTATTTGGCGGGGAAGTGTGCCATGAAATAGGCACAGATGTACTACAGCAACACTGCATCACGGGACTATTTGGCTATCCCCAGGATCTAAGCACGTCCGGGTATTGCGAGCCGATTTCTTACTTTATAGCTGTTGATCAGCGGTGCCCCTGGCTGCCGCTCACGGTCGAAGTTTGGGGGCCGGGAGAAGCAGAAGTAACCGACGACGATTATGTCTGGTACACATTCACTCCCAATGCCTCTGACTTTGGCAAGACGTATGAGGTTACCATCTACCCCTACGACGACTTGTGCCGCGATGGAAGTCTTCTCGAAAGGGGATTCCCCGCCAGCTTCACAGTCACCGTCGGTACGGGGGATGTGCCAGTAGGAGACATTGACGAGAGCGGCGAGGTCGATATCAGCGACCTGCAAGAGTTGATCTACATCATGTTCATCGAACCCCAGGATCCACCAGACCCCAGAGTTTGCAACGCAGACTGCAAGGAGGGTGTTGATATCACCGATGTCTCGGTCCTGGTAGACCACCTGTTCCTGACGCTGACGCCCCTCTGCGGTGGCTGCTGAGCAATACACAGATCGACGACCTAAGCCGGTTCCGAAAGGGCCGGCTTTTTGTTGTCTGGTAGTGATTCAGAGAATCGGGCAGAAAAAGTACCCCCGTCAGGAATCGAACCTGAATTTCCGGCTCCGGAGGCCGACGCGTTATCCGTTACACCACGGGGGCAAGAATGTCCGTTAAGGACCTGCTATACATATGACAAAACCCCGCCACAGGCAATAATTATCTTCGAACTGCTCCCGCAGAGGGGTAGGTTTGCCAAAGTCTCTCTGTCACAACGCTCTTTCGACAGTCAAAAAGAGCCGCTCACGGCCATTTTTGCGTTGCATTGAACCGTGTATTGGCTATGTTAGGAATTCTTCGAAGGGAAGGCCCCCCGGGCCCCGACCACAGGATTAACTGACTGGAAGATAAGGATTTATTTAATGCGGTGGAGCAAGACCTACATCCCGACTTTGCGCCAGAAACAGACCGAGGCGGAACTCATTTCGCACCAGCTGCTGCTTCGCGCCGGTTATATCCGTAAACTGGCCGCCGGCGTGTACGTTTACCTTCCGCTAATGCAGCGGGTGATCGACAAGTTTTCCCAGATCGTGCGCGAGGAGATGAACCGCGCGGGCGCGCTGGAGATTACCATGTCGGTGCTCTGTCCGGCCGAACTCTGGCAGAAATCCGGTCGTTACGATACGATCGGCAAAGAACAGATGCGCCTGAAAGACCGCCACCTGCACGATATGGTCCTGTGCGGCACGCACGAGGAGACGGTCACCAATCTGATCGCCGGCGAAGTTCGCAGTTATCGCCAGCTGCCGCTTAATCTTTACCAGATTCAGGTTAAGTTTCGCGATGAGATCCGCCCCCGGTTCGGCCTTATGCGGGGTCGCGAGTTTATCATGAAAGACGCCTATACGTTTGATGCCGATGCGGAGTCTTTCGCGCGCAGTTATCAGGCGATGGTGGACGCCTATTTTGCCATTTTCAAACGGGCCGGACTGGATGTAATTAAAGTCGAGTCGGATTCCGGCGCGATGGGGGGGAAGACCGCCCACGAGTTCATGCTGCTGGTCGACACCGATGCCGGTGAGGAAGATATAGTTTCCTGCGAGAAATGCGACTATGCG
>JAAEQF010000559.1 GCA_024231695.1 FCB group bacterium | reverse complement strand
CTGCCGCCGGCCATTACCCCCCAGCGACCTATGCCGCTTGAAGAATAATCGGTGTCATATAAATCGGGAAGACCCAGCATATGGCCGAATTCATGACAGAAGACGCCAATGGGGATCAGCCCGCCCATATGCTCCTCTTCCGGTTCGATGGAAAAGCCGGAAATCCAGACCCCATCCCGGTAACGGTTATTTATCCCCCAGGCATGCGAATGAATTTCGCAATCATTGCCCGAATCCTCGTATCCGGTTCCGGCATGAACAACAAACAAACCGTCCACATACCCGTCGTTGTTATTGTCATAATCCGAAAAATCGACAGAGGCATCAGCAGCATCAACCGCCTCCTCAATCAATTTCTGCGAATTATTGGGATAGCTGCCCATCCCACGCGACCCGTCACAGTAATTGGTATAGTATGAGGCATTATTGGCCGCCGTATACCAGCCGGCGACATCGCCGACGACCTCGAAATCCCCATAAGAGTTTTCCAGATAATATTCAGTCATCGATCCGGTCGAATTTATCCCATAGGAAAAGAGAAGCGAATCAAAATCGGCGGTCGTGCCCGAGGCATATCCACCGGTATAGGACTTGTCCGGAAAATCAATCAGGATAATCAGAACCCGAAAAGTCTGATCGGGCGACTGCGTCAGGCTCCTGCCGTCTTTGTCCAGAGTGGGCGGCAGATTGTTGACTCCTTTGGCCCTGGCCTGAATCATACTTTCGACGTATCGGTCAAAACGACCTTCGTCTTTTAATTTCTGAATTACTTCCTCCGTCGGCGGGACGGCGGACACAAAAGTTGCGAGGCAAAAACAAAGTAAGGCGGTGAGGATCATCGACGATGACGAATGTCTCATTTGATCTCCTAAAATTGCTTGTATTTGATAAGGCATGTAAGTATCTGTATTGCCGAAAAGAATATACTCCAATCTCAATATCTGTCAACCACTAAATGCCCGTTTTGGTTCCTCCGGGCGAGATTATTACTAATACGGAGACTATACTGGTCGAAGTTTGATAAATTGGGTTGCAGTTGATAGCGCGAGCGTAAATTGAATCCCGGAAGAGGATTATTATTCAGGTCATACAATGGAGGTCATTTCCGGAGCGGTAGTTATGCATTCTATTAATATCAGCAGATTAGCCATTGTCGTTTCCAGGGTCGTATTGAGGGATGACTGGGAGTGGCCACTCAGTTTTTCGGTAACGGTGCGGACACCCAGAAAGGAGCATTCATGTTTCCGGCAGATATGGCCGACGGCTGAACCTTCGCGATCCACGGCCACGGCCCCAAAATCGCGCTGGAGGGAAGCGATTACCCGTCGGTTGGACAAAGTCTGACTACTGGTCACTACGGTACCGATAATCAGTTCCGGACGGTTGGATTTGCCGGCAAAATTAACATCATAGGTATCCTTGATTCTCCGGGCCAAAAGCAGATCGCCGGCGATTTCCGGCATGGACACGGGGATCTTCTGTGAGTCAGAGTCGGTCAACAGCAGATTCTCGGGGTACTGGAATACATTTTCGACAATAACAATATCGCCCTGCTGCAAGTACGGAACCAACGGT
>JAAEQF010000558.1 GCA_024231695.1 FCB group bacterium | reverse complement strand
GTGTCCATCCGCTCCAGTATCCGGGCCGCGCGAAGGTATGTCGGCATAATATCCAGAGCTTTTTCAAAACAGGCGCGGGCAAGATCAGATTTTTTGAGGCGATAGTAGGCTGCACCAAGGCAGTAATGAGCGTCCGCCACCTCCGGATGAGACTCGACATAATATTTAAATACTTCAACCGCATTATTTATTTGATCCTCATCCTGGAGATAAGATGCGCCAAGGGTCCTGAGCAACGAGCCGGGCACCTTGATCGGAAAGCCATATTGGACCGATAGGTTTGAATAAAAGTCTTTCAACCCGGATAGTCCCCGTTCCTGAAGTTCAGAATTTGGGAATTGCCATCCTGAGAAGGCAAAACTCAGACCGTTATACAACGTCGTATACGGGACATGGCCGCCGTCTTCGACCATTTCCACCGACCACCGGAGATTATCGGGCGCCAGGTCCTCGAGCATCTGTATATACGACGGCATAACATCGACGACCGATTCCTGGTAATCATCGCTGCCGTAACTGAGATAAATCGATTTCTTCATCGAGTTGTTTACGGGAAGGCGCTCCTGAAATGCTTTGGTGAAGTGATCATTGGCCCAGCCAAGTTCGGCGCTTGCGGCGATATAGGCATCGAAAGCCTCCGGATTGGACAGGAAGGTGTTGACGACGAAAATCCCGGCCGTGGAGAAGCCGCTCAGGATACGGTAATCAACCGTTCGGTAATTGGTGTTTATAAACGGAATCAATTCATCGAGCATGAATGATAAGTACTCGTCGGATTTTCCGCCGTTGGGGCGATTCGGCGTGGGAACGGGCATGTAATCGCGACTGCCGTCTATATTGTCGACGACGACGACAATCATCTGCGGCGTCTTACCCTGACCGTCGAGCTTCTCGGTAGTGACTGCGGCCTGCATGACGTGGAGATAGGTCATGGCGCCGTTCAGATATAGAACCGGGAAACGATCATCAACCTCGGCGTAACCATAAGGCAGATAAATGGATAACAGGCGATCCTCGCCCAGAACATCCGAATGTATTGTGCGGTAGTGACCGATAACCAAATCGTCACCATCGGAAGGCGGATCTGCAATCAATGGGCCTGCCAGGGCCAAGAAGAGAACCAGGCATAAAGGAAGTGATATCAAAGAGGCCGTTCTGTTCATGACATGGTCTCCTAACATGAAGTGTTGTTTAAAGTATCATTTACACCCGTACTGTTTGCCCCGATTACGATTTAGTACGATAACCGGCGATCATTGTTGCATTACGACGGGTGGCTCACCCTAGGCTTAGCGAAGCCGGGTGGCCTGCATCTTCAGCCGCAGGATTTCTCAACTCAGGTCATCTACGCGATAGCCAAAAACGGGCGTCGCCCGTTTTCGGTTCGGCCTTCGGCCTCACAATAAAGATTGATCATACTGACGTCAGTCAAAAACAGGCTCCGCCTGTCCACGCGACAGCCAGACTTCGTCTGTTTTCTGTTCGTCTCGCTTGCGCTTGCCTCACTTTGGATGTTTATTCTGGTTATACACGCGTAAGCCTAAAAGTGGCCTCGCCAATGGCTCATGCGAAGGGGAAACCATGATTATCCAGATATTTGGAACGCCCAAATGCAAAGACAGCCGCAAAGCGGAACGGTTCTTCAAAGAACGGCGAGTTAAAATTCAGTTTATCGACCTGCGGGATAAGGGAGTCAGCCCCGGCGAACTGCGCTCGAT
>JAAEQF010000557.1 GCA_024231695.1 FCB group bacterium | reverse complement strand
GGGCGTAATAAGAGTAGTTGTCCTCGTCTTTAGAGTTAGTCTCTTCTTTAGAGTTAGACTCCTCAGCGTTGTCGTAATAGTGACCATAGCCGTGGTGATAGACGGGAGCGTGGTGGGTGTAGACAGGGTCGACATGGACGACTTCGTGCACAACGGGCACTGAAGTGTGCTCGATAGTGTAGTTGTCCTCGTCTTTAGAGTTAGTCTCTTCTTTAGAGTTAGTCTCCTCTTTGTTGTCGTAATAGCGGTGACCATAGCTGTCGTGATAGATGGGGGCGTGGTGGGTGTAGACAGGGTCGACATAGGTATGACGATCGTGCGCGATGGGCACGGTATGGCCGTACCTGTGAGTCAAGTAATGAGCGTTGGTCTCATCGTTAGAGGCAGGCTGGTCTTGTGTCTCAGCGGAGGCAACGGCAATGATTGCAGCAAAAGCGAAAGATTTCATTTAGAAAGAGTTTTGTAAACTTTTAAAGTTCTTTATTATTATAAATACATATCGCTCATATATCTTTCTTTAATCTATAAATCACGCACACGGGGTTTTGGGGTTTTGGGG
>JAAEQF010000556.1 GCA_024231695.1 FCB group bacterium | reverse complement strand
CAGCTTGCAAAAACGAGCAAATTGACGATATTATTATAACAATACTAATTCTTGTTAAGCTGCCTATAATCAATAAACAGGAGATAGATATGCTTCCGTTTGCTTTCTCTCGACTTACGATACTGGTATCATTCCTGCTTGTCATCATGGTTTTCACCTCAACGGCTGTTGCCGAGGATACGTTACTGATTAACTATCAGGGTTACCTGACCGATTCCGGCGGCGATCCGATTACTTCCGAAGTGCCCATAACCTTCACCATTTATTCCGGTTCCTCAAGTATCGATGGCTTGTGGAGTGAAACCCACTTGAGCGTGGATGTAAATGATGGGGTTTTTTCTGTCGTGCTCGGTTCAGTTGCCGCTCTGCCGACCTCGGTTTTCGACGGCTCAAACCGTTGGCTGGGAATCACGGTTAATTCCGATTCCGAAATCTCCCCCCGAACATTGATAACATCGGTGGCTGCCGCCGGAGTGACAACAGCGATAAAGGGAGATATTATGACATTTCCCGGTATCATTCAAATCCATCCCCCCGAACCATGTGTCCCACCCGAACCGTGCCAGCCGTTACGACTGGAAATATATCCGGCCGCAACCGGTGACCCGGCCGATTCCTGTTTGCCGGTTATTGAATTGGTCTCTACCCTTGATACCAGTAAATTCGTGCTCCATCCGCCCGATCCCTGTGTCCCGCCTGATCCCTGTAATCCGGCCGTCGAAATAAGCGCTACGGCCACGGCGCATGGCATCCAAATAAATATACCTCCTCCGGATGACGGAACGCCACCGCCCGATGATTCCTACCCGGGCATTGAGTTGAATGCGGAAATCACTGGTAATACTTTCAAACTAATGCCGCCACCCGATGATTCTCAACCGCCGCCGGATGACTCGCAACCGGTCATTGAACTCAGTTCAGATGCAGCCGCCAATTCGATTATAATCAATCTACCTCCGCCGGATGATAATATACCAGCGCTTGAAATGACCAGTGACACCGCCGGGAACTCACTCATCATCAAACGTCCTCCGCCGGATGATGGCATGCCTCCGCCGGATGACGGCATCCCGGCTATTGAACTGAAATCGGTTACAGCGGCCAATTCTCTGGCAATTAACCAACCTCCGCCGGATGATGGTATGCCTCCCCCGGATGACAACCTGCCGGGAATATCGCTGGTTACATCAGAAGCAGTGAACTCAATAGGAATTAGGCCCCCGCCCGATGACTCTCAGCCGGTGATTGAACTAACAGCTGAAGCAACAGCCAATTCCATCATTGTCAATGGTCCTCCGCCGGATGATAACAAACCAGGACTGGTGATGACCACGGAAACAGCCGGTAACGCGATTGTGATTAACCAACCCCCTCCGGATGATAATATGCCGGGTGTTACACTGGCTACTGATGCCAGCACAAGTTCGATGCAAATCGACTGGGGCGTTCCGCCTGATGACAGTAAGCCGGCCTTTGAGGTGGCTTCCGATGCCGATCTGGAAAAGATATCTATGCATCTGAGTGCGCCATCGCTTGACGGTCTGCCGGAGATGGCTTTCGATGTCAATATCGCCAACATGACCAGCAGTATCAACCTCCTGCCGCCGCCGGATGACAACAAACCAACGATTAAGGTTAATGTAGACGCTCTGGACAATGAAGCGTTTTTGACCCTGACCAATAACTCATCAGCCGCTGCCGCACCGGGTGTAGTGTTGAATACTGACGTAGGCAATGGCTCGATGGCTGTCGGCTGGTTTATTCCGCCGCCGGACGATAATGTTCCTCCGCCGGATGACAGCAAACCGATGGCCGAGTTCAATATGTCGGCCTCGACCGCGACGTTTGAATTTCATGGAGAAGATGATGCGCTCGGAGCGCAAACATTTCCCATCTATATGCATTCGGACGGTTCCGGGGCGAAAATGGGAGTCGGGACGACCACTCTGACCGAGGCGCTCTGCGTTATCGGCAATATCGCCCTGACCGGCGATGTCGTGGCCTACACCGAAACCAGAATGAAAACCAACATTGCGCCCATCGACAATGCTTTGGAAATAGTAGATGGCTTAAATGGCGTCAGCTATGATTGGCGCAAAGACAAGAACACGGCTGGCAAAAACCTGTCCGATCGTCGTCAGGTTGGTCTTCTGGCCGACGATGTGGAAAAGGTTTTACCTGAGTTGGTTCATGAAGATGCCGACGGCAACCGCTTAGTTGCTTATAGTAAGTTAACGGCGGTTCTGATCGAGGCGGTCAAGGAATTGAAGGCTGAAAACAGCGATCTTAAAAAGCGAATTGAGGCTCTGGAATCTAAGTAAGTGAAAATTCGCAGGGGTGTAAAGAGATTACATCCCTGTATCTATTTCATCAAAACCATCTTTTTGGACTCGCGGTAAGTCCCAGCTTGAAGAGTATAGAAATAGACGCCCGAAGCAACCGTGCGGCCGTTGGCGTCGCGGCCGTCCCAGGATAGGGCGTACCATCCGGCCGAAACCGCATCATCCTCCCAGCGACGCAACACCTGTCCCAAAATATTGTAAATAGTCAGCCTATACGATGACCGACGGGGGAGAGTAAATTCGATAATGGTTTCCAGATTGAACGGGTTGGGATAATTTTGCGACAAAGCATAATGGTTGGCCGGCAAAGGCGAATAGAAATCATCGACCGGTGTGGCCGCCGGGCCTTCGATTTTAACGAAATAAATATCTGATCCCCCTGATCCGGTCGAGAAGGAATAACCGAGGGAATAGTAGTTCTCATCGACATCCAGAAGCACCGTCCGGCCATAGTCGGATTCGGTTCCGCCATAAGCACTGTCCCATTCGATAGCTCCTCCGGCATCGGTTTTAACCATATATAGGTCGATCTTGCGCCCGCCGGTAGCTTCCGTCGATCCGGTCAGGATATAGCCGCCGTCGGAAGTCAGGGCTATTGAATAAGTCCGGTCTTCATATGCTCCGCCGTAATTGTCGCTCCATTCTTCCACTCCCAGCGAATCGGTCTTGACCAGATAGGCGTCGTAGAAACTTGCGCCATCGGGAGCAGTGGCTCCGGTTAAAATATATCCTTTGTCGTTAGTGGTCTCTAAACCGTATCCGAAATCGGCCCGCGCTCCGCCATAGGTTGCCGTCCAGAGCGTATCGCCGGTTTCCCCGGTGCGCACCAGATAAAAACTGCTGTATCCAGCGCCGTAGGACCCGGTACTGCCTAACAATATATAGCCGCTGTCGATAGCAATACGAACGGCCGATCCTGATTCGCCACCGGAACCGCCATAGGTTTTGGTCCAGGTCGAATCACCCAGACTGTCGGTTTTGATCAGGTATATATCGGTGCCGGTGCCGAACGAGGCGGTTGTTCCGCAGACGATGAAGCCGTTATCGGCCGTCATCCGCACCGAGGCTCCTCGATCCTCGGCCGTCCCTCCATAGGTTTTGGACCAAACGACCGTACCGGCATCATCTATTTTAATTAAGTAGAGGTCATGATCTCCGGCTCCATAAGATGTCGTCGAGCCGACGATGACGAATCCGGCGTCGGAAGTCGGAGTAATATCGTAGCCGTAATCGGCTTCGCTGCCGCCATAAGTGCGGCTCCAGATTTCCGTTCCGGTCGAATCTACTTTTACCAGATAAATATCATAATCGCCGGAACCGTATGAATAAGTTGAACCGAGAAGAAGGAAATCGCCATTATCCAGACGAATGGCCGAATGGCCGTTCTCATTATAGTAGCCGCCATAGGCAGACGACCAGAGTGAATCCTGCGCGTTAACCTCGGCAGATCCTAATATCAGCCCCCAGATGCAGATAATAATGGCGCTTCCGCGCCTGATTCTTGTTTCCATAACTCGACTTGGCATCCAGGCTAAGCTGTGCTTTTTTTGCACAGCGTCTTTTATGAGTATCGGACAAATCCCTCAATGGTTTAGCATCGCTCTCCAGGTATTTTCTGGTTCAATTCCATAACTCTAAGTTTTCCACAAGCTTAAACTGTCTCCAATCGCACAGCAGGGACTCCGCGTTATGAGGGGAAAGGGGAATATTTTTATTATTGCTCCAAGTTGTTGATAATAAAATGATTACAAACTTGGATATGGGTCTTTCCCCATAGCAAAACGGCGGCAGGGAGACTGTGTTACAAATCGCCGCACCCGCTAATAAGCTGTTGCACAACAGCTTACTTTGTGCGACCTGATTCCGGCACCGGGCTTGCTTTTCCACTCTCGGATATCAAATACTCTGTCTTATGGAGATATGTTATGAATGGAGCTTCTCGCCTACTAATGGTGCTCTGTTTTTGCTTTGTGGCGGTGAGTCCTGCTGTGCATGCTCAGGAGTCAGCTACCGTTAAAGCTACGGCTACGGTCATGACTACCTTGATCATTAACGCCATGAACAACTTGCAGTTCGGATCGGTGTCACCCGGCGTAAACAAGTCGGTGGACAAAACCGATGTCGGCTTTGCTGGAGAATGGAGTATCGTTGGTGCTCCTTCGGCCGAGATTGCCGTCAATTTCTCTCTGCCGACCGAAATGGTCACCGCCGATTCTCTGTCCAGTATGACCATGACTTTCAACTCGACCGACGCCTCATATGAGGATGGTACTGGCGGCGGCCAAACCGCTCCGGCCGGATTAATCAATCCCATCTGGCCTACCACAAGAAATATCGGTGCCGGTGGCACTTTGTCGGTATGGATCGGCGGAACCGTGGAACCGACAATTTCCCAAACCGGAGGAGATTACAGCGCCGATGTTATTTTGACCATTGCTTATACGGGAGGTTGAACCGAGTACAGGTCAACCCGGGTATGAATAATATAGGCTGAATTGGCTGGTCGACAAATGAATCGGCTTGACAAATCAGGCTTTTGCAGTATCATTCTGATGTACACACCTTACGTCGGAATTTTGCTATATGGCCGATACTGCGAAAAATCTGTTATTTTCTGCTTTGTGCTTTGGGTTGTTGTTTGTCGGTTTTACGCCGGACAATATCTCATTGGCCGCCGAATCGATAAAAACCTCGGCTTCCATAATGGCTACCGCCCGAGTGGAGTTTCCGATCGGCATGACCTCTCTGATGCCTGAAAGCGATCAGACTATTGATATAAGTATAGAAACCGGAATAGACTCAAGACGCCTCTTGCATTTCCCCAACCGGGAAAGCTTGATTATCAGCATCGACAGCGGCGAGGGGCAAACAGACTACAATATTGATAATTGCGAATCCGCAAAATGCGATATTTTCAGGCCCGGCTTATCGAGTAGAACCGTTGTTTTAAATTATGATTGCCTGAGTGCGGTTTTATCTGACAGATCAGCTGTTATTATCACCATTATCGATTCCGGGATATAAATCGGTCCGATTGGCCCAAATCACTCTTCGCCTTTCCCACTTTATGGTTGACTCGCTCTCTGAAGCCACTTAATATAAAATTGAATTTTATATCCGGCGGTCGTATGAAAAACAATTGTCTGACATGGCTGGTTCTGTTTTCCATCTTGGCTCTCTCGGTGGCTTCATCGGCCCAGAATGCCACGGCCGTTATGCCGCTTCGATTCGGGACTATTTTCCCCGGTATCCCCAAAACAGTATCCAAATATGACGCCGGAGCCGCGGGCGAATTTCATATCAGCGGTATCGCCGGAGATGAGATGAGTGTAGATTTTTCCCTGCCGACGTATATGAGTTCCGGGCCTCACCATATGCAAATGATTTTCGGAGAGACCGATTGCGCTCTTGATTCAAGCGCCGCTCCGGATCAGAGCAACCCCGGTTATAATAATCTTGATCCCTGGCACAATATCACCTATCGTCTGGGTTCGACCGGTTTGACGATCTGGCTCGGGGGAACGCTGATTCCCAACCTTGTCCAGAATCCGGGCGATTATTCGGCCACGATTGTCCTGACCGTGATTCCAACGGGCAGCTGAGTCCCCTATTTACGTCAAAATAAAATAATCGAAAGAAATTATCCGTTTCCGAGTCGAAAATCTCGATCATTTGCATCGGATCGCCGAAACCGGCGACTGTCTTTAATTACCATTGCGATTTGCCGCTTTTTTTCTGTGTAAATGTAAAGAATTTGAACGGTTTGACGATTATGAGTCATATAAAGGGGAAGGTAAGTTCCCATAAGTAATGTAGTACACCTGGTAAGTAGGACGAAAATTGCAGCTTTAAAAACAACTAATGACAAGTCGTGATAATAAATATCAGGAGGAAGTACCACTTCTTAAGGAGAGAATAATGCAGACACCCTCAAGGATGAATTTCCGGATTATCTTCGCCGTACTGGCAATGGCGATCATGTTTTTCGGATCGTCGGCCATGGCTCAAGATGTCGCCAATGGTTCCACTACGGCCACCGTGGTGGCGCCGTTGACGGTCACCGCGACCAGTCCGCTGGAATTTGGAACGGTCTATCAGGGCGTACCGAAATCGATTAGCAAAAATATCGCTGAAGCGGCGGTTTTTGATATTACCGGTCAGGCCAATGCCGATTTGTTGCTCTATCTGTCGATGCCCGAATTTATGGCCACTGCCACCGGTGATGACCGGATGACGGTAGCTTTCGAAGAGAACACTCTTGACATCGACACCGCCGGTGTCGGCGCTGGCGACCCGACCGGATTTGTGGGCGGCTGGCAGGCCGAAGACCCGGAGAATCCGATGGGCGCAGCTGGCGGCGATCCGTGCATTGGTGATGCCGGATATTGCTCGCTCTATCTGGGCGGCAAGGTCATTCCGACTCTCGATCAGACGGCTGGAGCTTACACGGCCGACATCGTCCTCACCGTAGCCTATCAGGGGACCTAAGAGATCGATTCTCAAGGAGAGAGAATGATGCAAGTTTTTCTATGGAAGAAATTCGGAGCTATTATCCTGATGATGACGGTGATGTTAATCGCCGTCCCCACTGTTAGGGCTCAGGATGTCGCCACGGGAACGGTTACGGCGACAGTGGTGGCTCCATTGACAGTTCTGGCGACCAGTCCGCTGGCATTCGGAACCGTTTATCAGGGAGTCCCCAAATCGATCAGCAAAAACGTCGCGGCCGCGGCAATTTTCGATATTGGCGGTCAGGCCAACGCCGATTTGCTATTGTACCTGTCGATGCCCGAATTTATGGCGACCTCTACTGGTGATGATCGAATGACTGTTGTCTTTAATGACAACGTCTGCGATATTGATACCGGTTTGGCGGCTCAGCCCGGCGATCCAGCCGCTTTTATCAGTGGTTGGCAGGCCGAGGATCCCAATAACCTGATGGGAGTCGCAGGCGGAACACCATGTTTGGGTGACGCCGGATTTTGCGCCCTTTATCTCGGTGGCAAAGTCCTCCCGACTCTCGACCAGACGGCCGGAAGTTATACAGCCGACATTATCTTGACGGTTGCATACGACGGGACTTAGATTTTGGAAGTACAGACAACGATATAGTGACGCAGTAAGTTAGTCTTTTCGGGACCGTCATGGGATTGGCGGTCCCGTCAGGACATTGGAAAACAACGAGCATAGGATGGCAGCCATGATGAAATGTGACAGGAGCATTGTCGGATTGATACAACGCCTGGTTTGGGGCGTTGTCTTTGTAGCACTGCTGATCTGCGGTCCGGCCGCGGATTTGATTGCCGGCGTTCTGGTCGCCCCGACCGTAGTAATCCTTTCGGACAAGGGTCGTACCGGCCGGATCCATATCGAAAATCCGAGTAACATTCCCAAGGAAGTTGAAATTTCATTCAGTTACGGACTGCCTTCTTCCGACAGCCTGGGCCGGGTTTCCATTTCCCTCCAGGATTCCAATGTTACCGACACCCGCTCGGCTCTGACCTGGATCAAGGCATTCCCCCGTAAATTCCTCCTCGAACCGAACGGTTCGCAGGTTGTGCGGCTGGTAGCTCGTCCGCCGAAAGATCTGGACGATGGCGAATACTGGGCTCAGATTGTTGTTCAGTCGCAGGAGGGACAGACTTCCTTCCCGGTGGCATCCGATAATGAAGCCATCACCACCCAGTTGAACATGATCATGAAAACGGTAATTGCCTTTAAATACCGTTCGGGTGATCTTACCGCCGCTTTGGAAATGACCGGGATGAAAGTGGAAAAAAATAATTCCCAGGTGTTTGTCCTTTGCGATCTGGTTAACAAAGGGAATGTTTCCTATCTGGGTATTTTGACCTGTCGGTTGATGGATTCTGAAAACCGCGAAGTGAGCTATCATAAAAGCAATCTGGCGGTTTATCGCGACCTGCGCCGAAGCATTTATCTGCCTTTGACCGATGGGGATTTTAGTCCGCCTTATCAGGTTGATTTGCACATTTCCGGGGAAGGGCGCACCGATGTACCGCGCGAGAATATGATTTTCGGAAACGAGATTGTCTATACCACTGCAGTGGAATAAGAAGTAGTAAAACGTAACGCAATTGAGCATATGGATATGTTCGCTGACCAAAATATAAAGTTCTTCGGAACCGTGGGTTTTCTCCTGGCGATCCTTCTCCTGCCGGTCTCGTCGGCGGCGCAGGAAACGCAGTACGAGGAGATTGTCGTTAATTTCGATATCCCCAAACTGGTAAACAGCGATATCTTTGTTCAATACGACGGCCAGACCCTCTATATCCCGCTTCAAGAAATCTTTCGCCTGCTCGAAGTTGTTTCGGATCACGACCGGGAAACGATGCGCATTACCGGGTACATGATCAACAAGGATGATCCTTTTGTGATGGATTTTGCCCGCGGTCTGGTGATTCGCTCCGGTAAGGAAATGCCGCTGGCCCGTGACGGCTACATTTATGACGGCCAATATTGCTGGCTGCGCATGGACCTGATGGAAACATATTTCGATCTGCCGATGCAATTTGATTTTTCCAAATTGCAGGTACGGCTGCCACTAAATAAAGAATTCCCGGCCTTCCAAAAACTCAAACGCAAACAGGCCCAGGAAAAACTGCGGACCAAAAAGAAGGTGGCCCGCGAAGTTTATGCCTTGCCTTTCAACCGCGAATATGCCAAAGGCGGTGTAGCCGACTGGATGATTGCCACCAATCCGATGGGCGGGCGCAATGTTCATTATTATGGTCTTAATTTCGGCGGAATGCTGATGGGTGGGGACATTACAGTCTCCGGAAACGGCGACACCAAGACCGGCGTCGAATTGGATCAGATGCGCTACAAGTGGCATTATTACGTCAATAAAAACCGTTATTTAACTCAGGTGGAGCTGGGCGACGTTAATGTTGGCGGTCACTTTTCGCGGCGGCTTGATGGTTTGAAACTGACCAACCGCCCGCAGGTCAGGCGCAAATATTTCCAGACAATTGATCTCTCCGGCAATTTGGGTGAGGGTTGGGAGGTCGAATTATATGTCGATAACCGCCTGATCGATTTCACCCAGACTGATAATAGCGGCGAGTATAATTTCAATCTCGACATTTTCTACGGCGCTTCGTCGATCATTCTGAAAATGTATGGCCCTAATGGCGAGATTAAGATTGAGGAGAAGGACGTCAAGGTTCCCTATAACCTAATCCCCAAAGGAGAATTCGAATATTTAACCACTGTCGGCTTTGCTGAAAATCAATTGGAATCGGGCTTTTATACCCAGACTGGATGTTATTACGGAATTACCGGTAAACTGACAACCGGCGTCAGCGTCGATATCCCCCTGGCTGTCGAGCTTAAGGATTCGGTCGACATTAGCGCAAAGAGCCGACCGATGGTCGGAATGGAGATGGCCTTTCAGCCGATGACCAATCTGACTTTCAATGGCTTTGCCGCGCCCGATTATGCCCTTCGCGGCGGATTCAGTTTTACCCGTCCCTCAGTTTTCAGTTTCAACAGCAACGTAACTTTTTATCAACCCAATAAAATCCGCAACCCCCTTGAACAGGTTCACAAGCTATCTTTCTCAATATCCTCACCGTTGAGGGTATGGGGCCGGTCCATGGCTCTCAGATGCAATCTGACTCATGACCGTTATCCCCGACTGACCCTTTTGGGCCTTAATTACGGCTTCAGTTCATCGATTTCATATTTTTACGTCAATTATATCGGCCGTTACAAGATGTCCCACAATATTGAATTTAACCAAAGGCAGAAAACTGCCACCAGCCAGATTATTATCGGATCACGGCGAACCAAAATTGTCCGTCCTCAATTCCGTATTGACTATGATCACAGTCGCAATGAAATAACCAAGTATGGAGTTTATCTGTCGCGGCGCTTATTTCGGACGGGGCAGTTGAGTCTATCCTTTGAACGCAATCATAGCGCCAAATCAAATCTCTATATGTTAACCTTCAATATTTTCACCAGCTTCGCCGACTTCAGCACGAGGGTTATCGCTTCGACCGACCAGGTGGCCATGACTCAATCTCAGCACGGCTCAGTTCGCTTCGACCAGGGCATGGGTATGGTTCATCTCAATCGCCGCAATGGCGTCGGCCAATGTTCGGCCATCCTCCATCCTTTCGTGGATGATAATTTCAATGGCGTTCATGACGAGGGCGAAGAGGAAATATTTGGAATGCGGGCCAAAATCAAAGGCGCCAGTGGCCGACCGACCGGTAAAAATCGAAACTATTATTATGACCGCCTTCAACCTTACGATGAATATATCGTCGAAATTGATCAGTACAGTCTCGACGACCCGCTACTCAAACCGGTACACGACGGATTCCGGGTGCATTTTAATCCCAATATAGTGACCTCTATTGAAGTGCCGGTGGTAGTTGTCAGTGAAGTCAGCGGAACGGTAAAACGTCAATTGGAAAACGGGCAGAGTGGGATGGGGGCTGTAAGAATTGAACTCATCAATCTCACTACTGGTTCCCGAACCAAAGTCACGACCTTCAATAACGGCGAGTTTTATTATCTGGGGCTGATTCCCGGCCGCTATCGGGCCCGGATTCTTCCCGAACAACTGCATTCCTATGGCTATGTTTCCGACCCGCCGGCTATCGATTTTGAGGTCAAGGCAGTCGAGGGTGGTATGGTAATCGAGGATGTCGATTTTCTGATGCTCCCAGACAATTAAATGCGCCCGACAGATTCATTTCAAGCAACTGCAGAGTATTATCCCCAAGGAAAATTGGTTTGCTTAATTGAGATAAAGGAAGATGCTCAACAGCAAGCACTCGAATCCGGGCCGCAGTCGCAGGACGGTTCAGTTCCTCGCAATGCTCCCAGAATTATTCCATAAGCACAGCCAACTCCGGTTCGAACAGTAATCGCCGTTTCCGGACAATTTCCGGCGCAGGCTCCGCATTCCATGCAAGCGTCGGCATCGACGATACGGGCTTTTTTCTCTTCGATGGCAAATACAGCATGGGGGCAAACCAGCCGGCACATCTGACAGCCGTTGCATTTATCCCGATCCAGCTCAAGAGTAGTAACTCCCGGTAGATGGCGCATTTCAAACATCCTTATATCTCCTCGAAAAGACCGTCTATAAAAACAGGCCGCCTATCCAAAAACCCAAACCGACCACCGCGGCGCAGATTTGTACCGGCATGGCGCGACGCATTTCTTTGAGAACTCCCGACAGCGAAGTGTAAGTCGAACTGCCGGTGAAATTCATACTTAGAAAACTGATCACGGCCGGGATGACCAGCAACCAGGCAGTAACACCCGGCCAGCCGCGATAAAGGCCGGGAAATTGCATGAAATGCCACCATAGACCCAGCGCCAGAACCAAACCGACGAAACCTCCTTTGGCTGAAAACGACCGCCCCGGAAGCCAGGGTAAGAGAAGCGGCGGCAGTACACTTCCCGCGGTATAAAGACCCAGAAGAATGAGAAGATTTACCGAACCGTATGAGATCATTCTATCGACGGCAAATATTCCGGGACCGAATCCCGATAGAATCAAAATAATAATGGCGGCCGACAGGAAGTATTTGAAGGTCATGACCAACTCGATTGGGATCAAGGCCGCCCGTTGACGAAGAGGAAACTCGACCCGGCGCATTTGTGGGGTGGCTTTGAGTTTGTTCTCCATAAAGGAGGGGATATCGCCGGCCAGAATCGGCCCGTAGATGACGCGAAAACCAGATTGTTCCTTGACTCGATGAGCGGCTACTCCCGGTGCGCCCAGTTGTGGCAAAATGAGCCGACGATGGGAAATGACTTTTTCCAGTTGTGTTTCCCGAATTCTATGCACCAGTTCATCAGTCCCGAAGGTTCCTTTGCCGGCGGCGCACCAGACATTGATCCCCTTGGTATCTAAAACCAGAATCCAGCCATTGATCCCGGTCAATTCCGAGCGCAAATGGTCAAAACTCAATTTGAAATTGGCCGTAACAAAAACCGGAGATTTGTCGCTCGGCGAACCGACCGCGTATAGGCCGGGGGATATTATGTAACTCATCCTCCCCATTCCCCAACGCACTTTGCATCCGCCCAAGCGATCCGAAAACTCAAGCTTCGTTTTGACAACATTGATTT
>JAAEQF010000555.1 GCA_024231695.1 FCB group bacterium | reverse complement strand
GAAAAGCGAAATCCCGGTGAAAATGATGGTCAAACACATAAGAAATATCTTAGTAGCGATTTGGCGGTTGGTTACAAAGGGCGTTATTCATTTTCAACTAAAAATGATGGGCACATGAGAATAATACTGGGTACAGGGAACAAAGTAGTAATTGAGACTTCACATGATATAACAGATCTAGTATAGTATGCGTACTGATTATCGGAAATATTTGTCGCCGGATACGGTTTCCAAGCTGAAAGGCATGGAACTGAAAGCCCGGATGGTGGTGGAGGGGTTTATCGCCGGACTGCATAAGTCGCCCTATCACGGTTTTTCGGTCGAGTTTGCCGAACATCGACAATATATGCCGGGCGATTCGATCCGCGATATCGACTGGAAAGTGTATGCCAAATCGGACCGCTATTATATCAAGCAATATGAAGAAGAAACCAATCTCAAAGGGTATATCCTGCTCGACTGTTCGGCCTCGATGGGTTATTCATCCGATGAAAAACGGGTCAGCAAATTCGACTATGCCCTGACGCTGGCGGCCTCGCTGTCGTATATGATGCTCAAGCAGCGCGATGCGGTCGGCTTGGTAACCTTCGCCGATAAAATCAACCAATATATCCCGCCTCGGTCGGCAACCGGTCATCTACATGCACTCTTGAAACAATTCGGCGATCTGGATACGGCCTCGACCACCGATCTGGCTTTGCCTCTGCATGAAATGGCTGAGAGAATTCGTCGGCGGGGATTGATTATTATTATTTCCGATCTGTTCGATGATCCGGAAAAGATTATATCCGGGATCAAACATTTCCGCCATCGGAATCATGAAGTTATCGTTTTCCAGGTGTTAGATCCGCGCGAACGGGATTTTGCTTTTGCCGGTGAGGCGATATTCGAGGATATGGAAACCGGCGAACGGATCACGACTCTGCCCTGGCAGATCAAAGGTGAATACCGCAAGCAGTTCGACAGCATGGCCGACTTAATTATGGCCGAATGCCGTCAGGCCCGGGTTGATTATCATCTGCTGGATACCTCGACGCCTTTTGACAAGGCCCTCTATGCCTTTTTGTCAAAACGCGAACGTCTTTTTTGATTGATCGCGACCCTATTCCCTTATAATATCATAGCAGTTGATTAAGAACGGTTTCGCAGGAGTTTGTATGCCAAATATTCTGGTTATCGGTGGTACCGGGATGCTGGGGCGGCCGGTGACGTTTCAGTTTATCAAAGATGGATTCAAGGTCCGTCTTTTGACTACTCGCCTGGAACGCGCCCAACAGATTTTCGGCGACAGGGTTGAATATGCGGTCGGAAATGTAGATGATCCGGCCAGCCTGGAAAAAGCCATGAATGGCTGCGAGTATGTCTATGTAAATCTTAAGGGCGGGCCGACGGCGATTGAATTTGTCCGGGTCGAGGATTTGGGATCGAGAAATATCTATTCCGCGGCTAAAGCGGCCGGAATAATGAAAATTATCCAGATTACAGGCGCCCATGCTTACGAGGAAAATTCCGACTACATCTATATAAAGGTGAAAGTGGAAGCGGAAAAGGCGCTGAAGGCATCTGGTCTGACCTACACGATACTGAAACCTTCCTGGTTTTATGAATCTCTTCCTCTTTTTATGCAAAAAGGTAAATCGGTATATATCGGTTCGGGGAAAAGCTCGTTTTATTTTTTGGCGGCATCCGATTATGCCAATATTGTTTCCCGTTGTTTTCAGACCAAGGCGGCCGATAACAAAACGCTGACTATACTCGGGCCTGAACCGATGCCGATCCCGGAGGCGATGCGGCGATTTATGTCTATCGTTCATCCGGACTGCACGATTGATCATTTGCCGATCTGGCTGGCGCGGATGTCGGCAACGCTGATGTTCAATAAAAGACTGAAGGCGGCGGTGAAGCTGATGACTTTTTTCGACCAGCATGATGACAGCGAGATAGATAATAAAGCTGAAGAAGCCGACCGCCTTTTTGGGCGGGCTCCTATGACGATCGAGCAGTGGTCGCGGGTTTATCGGAAGATTATCAAAGGGGTGTGAGTTTAGGGCAATTACTTGGAAACGAAACCGGACCCTCGTTTTATAATAAATATTGTACCAGAAAACCGACTGCTGATTACGATTTTTGATTATGGGTGTTTCGTGGAAGATATGTAGATGAAGATTAGTGTAAAAGCGATGAAAATGGCGGTTCTTGTCGGCGGGAGTGTAATGGCTATCCTGCTTTTGACCACCTGCGGCTCCGAAGAGATAAAAACTCCGGTAGTGATCGGAAAGTCCGCTGATGTGATCGAATTGGTGGATAAGTATTCGGAAATGAAACGGCTCGGGCTGGCCGGTGAGGTCAATGCTTTTCTGGCCCATCGTGATCCAACGATTTTAGTCCTGATAAGAGAACTTTTTGCTTCCCACAATGTTGAGATCGATTCCACCGTCATATCCGATTGGGCGATAACCTGGACAGTCGTGGATGATCTCGATCTGGTTCAGGATACTATAAGCGGCGAGTGGCGTCGTCTGGTGTTTCGTGAGGGAGGATATGCTGACGACGACGGCAATCCATATATCAAATATCCGGTGATTTTATATCATCTGGTGGATGATGACTGGATGTTTTCCAGTGCCTCGCAGGTGGGATCTTATCAATTCGATTCCGAAGGGAAGGATATAACTGTCAAAGAGTTAGTATTTCATGATTTGTTCAAACTTCCCCCCGTATTCCCCGAACTGGGAACCGGAGAGACCAAGCTTCCGCCAGAAGGCTTGGACAACCCTGTCCGGAAAAAGGGCGACATAACCAAATAGTTTTTCGGTTTTCTGCGAACCACCAATATTAGGAAATATAAATAAAGGCATCGCGGCGGTTAAGAACCCGCCCGATGTCGGCCGCCTCCAGGCCGCAATCTATCAGTTTCGCCAGACAGTCATTGGCCTTATCCGGGGCGATGGCCATCAACAGCCCGCCCGAAGTCTGGGCGTCGTAAACGATATCGTGGGCATGTTTTTCCAGAGCTGAGGCCAGCTCTATTTTCCCTTCCAGATATTGGCGAGTGGCGTTGGCTCCGCCGGTGAGAGCTCCGGCTCGGGCATGTTCTATAGTCCCGGGTAGAAGTTTCAGCCGGTCGAAATGAATTTCCACGGAAACATTTGAGGTTTTGGCCATTTCAAAGGTATGTCCGGCCAGACCAAATCCGGTAATATCGGTGACGGCATGGGCGCCATATTCGATGGCGGTTTCGGCGGCGGCCTTATTCAGGGCCGTCATGGATTTGGTCAGGGCTTCGATCTCCTGCGGAGAAGCGATAGATTTTTTAATAGCCGTGGAGATGATCCCGGTTCCCAGCGGCTTGGTCAACAGCAGATGGTCTCCGGTCAAGGCGCCTTTGTTGGCCATAATTTTATCCGGATGGATGAGTCCGGTGACGGCCAAACCATATTTGAGTTCATTATCCTTGACGCTGTGTCCTCCGGCGATAACCGCTCCGGCCTCGGCGACCTTATCGGCGCCGCCGCGCAGGATGTCACCGGAAATCTCGGCCGGGATATTGGCCGGGACAGCCAGAATATTGAGAGCCGTGATCGGCCGTCCGCCCATGGCATAGACGTCGGAAAGGGCATTGGCGGCGGCTACCTGACCGAAAATATAAGGGTCATCGACGATCGGCGGGAAAAAGTCGAGCGTCAAGACCAGAGCGGTGTCATCGGTCAGTTTATAAACCCCGGCATCATCCACGCCGTCGATACCAACCAGAAGATTGGGAGAGGTTGGCGGTGTGAATCGTTTTAGGATATCGCCCAGCGCCGCTGGGCCGAGTTTGGAAGCTCAACCGGCGCAGGCGACTTCAGCGGTCAATTTGATTTGCCGATCTTTGCGGTTATCAAAAGTGTCCATATTCAGATTATACGCGAAAAAAACGGTATCTTCAAGAGAATCCGACTGTGCGGATTGTCTTTTGCGCAAATATTCTGGTAAATATAGGGAAACAACGCCTTTGTCTTACCGTAAAAGATATATAGGAGCTGATATGACTCCGAAAACCTTTCCCATCGTTTGCCCAAATTGATTTATGGGTAAAGACAGCACCTTGCAGGACCCTCACCTCATTGGTATTTCCGGGCCGCCGCCTTGAAAAGTCAGGTGTTATATGATTGACGAGTTTTGATACATGGACTATATTGTTATATAATTTGTAGATTTGAAGTTTTCCGGCAACCATGCTGATCATCTAATTGAATTGAAAACGGGGCGCGGGAAAACTCAAACCCACACTTTATGAAATCGGGGCAATTGCCGGCGAATCCGAATTTTATCGGATGCCGGGGTTTTGGCCGAGCACCTTTGGCCGGGGAACATTTTAAGCAGCCGTTTGTTGTAAAGATATAACGGTCGGCTGATATTCCCCGGATGCAAGGATATTTATGGCTGACCAAAAACAGAAACATTATCGCCAGCGTTATGAATGTGAAGCGATGATTCATTTGGACGCGTTGATGCGTACTGCTCGCCGTATGACCAAGGGCGATGCGGACGCGGAGGACTTGGTTCAAGAAACAATGCTAAAGGCGTACAGGTTTTTTGATCGGTTTGAAGAAGGTACCAATTGTTAAGCCTGGCTTTTTAAGATCATGACGAATATTTTCATTAACAATTACCGCTCCAAATCAAGAGCTCCTCAGTCGATTGCGGTTGAAGACATCGATGATGGTTATCTCTACGGTCAGCTGGCTACCAATTTTGGCGTGACCAATCCGGAGCAGCAGTTCTTTTCGAAAATATTCGACGATGATATAAAGGCGGCCATTAACTCACTACCCGAGGATTTTCGCATGGTGGTGGTGTTATCGTTTCTTGAGGGCTTTTCTTATCAGGAAATTGCCGATATTACTGAGCTTCAGATTGGAACGGTTAAATCCCGCCTTCATCGCGGGCGGAAGCTGTTGCAGAAGTCTCTTTTGGATTACGCGTTACGAAAAGGTTACATCAAGGAGCCATTGAATTGAATTGCAAGAAAGCGCTTCAACTTCTCTATGAAGTGATTGACAAAGAAGCCGACAAGATCGACTCCGAAGAAGTTGAAAAACATCTCAAAAACTGCCGCCATTGCATGGCCCAATATGAATTTGAGCGGATTTTCAAGACATTTGTGACCGATAGCGGCAACAGCACTCGTGATAACACCGAATTCAAGGATAATATATCTGCCAAGTTGGACGCCATCGACGCCGCCGGGGAGGTCGGCCCTACCCGTTCCCCTTTTAGGTGGACGGCTGTCGTAGTGGCATCGGCGGCCGCGCTGGTCCTTTGTTTTCTGGCCTCATTCTGGGTCGCGGATTATTATCGGCATCAGACCGAATTCGTTCCTTTCATCGATGCGTTTTTCGCTCACACAGAAAACCACACCGATCTCGGATATGAAATAGATCCTTTCGACTATCTTGAGGAGCAAACCGGTATTCGTCTGACAGATGTGCGCTTACCGCGCGAAATCATCCATTCGGTCTCGGTGGATACGATCAAAGGAGTCGTGTTCGGATGCCTTGGGATAATCGATCCGCAAAACAAAGAGAATATGGTATCGGTTTTCATCACTACTACCGAGGCCTACGGTCTGCCTTCTCAGCCGATGGAACTGATCAACGGTCAGGAAATGCTGGTAAATCGCTGTAAAGACTGCAATGTTGTCGGTGAGGTTCACGGCGATTTAGTGTTGATGATGGTGGCCAAATCCTGTTGCCAGCCGGCTAAAATGGCGCAATTAGCATCTATGCTTTAATCCTCATTTATATTCTGTTTGCCAAAGCAATACCGATATGGTAAGTATCGGGTATGATGGCGGGCGTTATTTTTGTTTCACGCATAGTTTTGGCGACGGTTATAATCGGCCTGATGGCTGACCCGGCCGCGGCCGATCGTTTTCCGGACAGCTTTGAAAATCATCTCAATCTCATCAATGAGCAGATTTACAATGAGCAGTTCGATGCTGCCGAAGAACTGATTGATTCCTTGCCTGAGCATCCCCTTTTTGGTCCTCTGCGTTTTTTATTTCGAGCGGCGTTATTACAGACAAAGATGAAAACGTTGGAAACTGATTTGGGTGAAGAGGATTTTTTCGAAGCGCTGGACAGTCTTGAAAACAGAGCGCGCTCGCTTTTGGCCAACGACTCCGATTCGGTTCTGGCCTATTATTATCTCGGGCACAGTCTTGCATTCCGGGCCCTTTACAAAGGATTGACCGGACATACCTGGGCGGCGGTCAAAGGAGGTTTGGCGGCAGGAAAAGCATATAGCCGAGGTTATGCCATCGATTCGAGCTTTCATGATATCGCGCTGGGGTTGGGATCATACCGGTACTGGAAATCGGTCAAGACCAGACTGGTAAACTGGACACCGCTTTTCAAGAATGAGAAGAAAAATGGGATAGAACTTCTGCTGAAAGCCGTCGATTCTTCGGAAATATCGCGCGACGCGGCTCGGACGTCACTGATTATGATCTATATTAACGAAAAACGATTTGCCGAAGCAATTCGGATTTGCGAAGATATGAAAAGCAAGTATCCCAAGGGATTGACTTTTCTCTGGGCCGAAGGAGAGGCCTTTTTCAAACTTGGTGATTTTCATTCGGCCGCCCGGGTGTATGAAAATATCCTGGAGCGGTTATTCGTCGATCCCGGCAACTGTTTCAATATTATCGAGGCGGCCTGGTTCCTGAATTGTTGTTGTAAAAAAATTGGAAAAGATAACAATGGTTTGGAGAGGATGGCCGGGGTCAGAAAACGGATTGAATCTCTTTCGATCTCGCCGGAGATAAAAAAACGTCAGAAAAAACGGCTGAAAGAGGTTATGGGGAGGTAGCCCGGTTCAATACTCGCCCACTTTGTACTTTTTTTGATTGTTTTTCTAGGTTAATGTAATATTCCAGCGGCCCGCGCCGAAAAATAGAAAAAGGAATGTTTTTGTCCTGTTTCCTCGGAAGGTCGTCTAAATAAAATGAATACATCAATAGAATCCAATCGGTCGCTGGATAGAATTATCTCTTCAATGGGTGACTTGCCGGCTTCGCCGGCCATCGTTTCCACGCTTATGAGCCAGACCACAGATTCGGCTGCTGATCTGGAGAAGATTTGCCGGACGCTGATGGCCGATCAATCGTTGACGGCCCGACTTTTGAAGTTATCCAATTCCTCGTTTTATGGGCGGGCCAAAGAAGTCTCAACTTTGCGTGAAGCGATTTTGATCCTTGGCTTCAAAACGCTTCGTTCGCTGGTGTTGGCGGCCTCAACTCATTCCCTTTATAAGAATTGCGGCGAAAGCGAAGTAACCGAAAAACTCTGGGAGCATACACTGGCGGTGGCTATCGCCAGTCGGTTTATTGCCGAGGAGATCGGCCATCCCCAGATCGAAGAGGCCTTTATTGCCGGATTGATGCATGATATCGGCAAACTGGTTATGATCGAAAAAATACATGATGACTATTCGGAAATTATTCAAACGGTTGAAAATTCTCAATCTAATTTCGTTGACGAGGAAAAATCGAGGTTGTCATTTACTCACGCCGACGTGGGGCTGTTACTTCTCAACAAATGGGCTTTTCCCCCGGCTTTAGCCAACGCCGTATTCGAACATCATCACCCGACCGGCCTGAACCAGTCACCGACGCCCTTGGGCGTGATTGTAAATCTGGCAAATTTCGTGGGAAAGAATCTGTGTCAGGGATTTGATGATTTTCGGTTGCCCGACCCGTCGTTATTGCCCTCGGCGGTAGCCCTGAATTTGGATGCCGCCCGGCTGGAAGATATACAGAACCGCACGGCCGAACGTTTCGTGAGCGAGCAGGAATTATATCTGGCCGGGGCCTGATTCGCCACTTCCTTTAATATCTCTACTTCAATTGCATTTGCCGTTGCAGATCGGCGACCGATAGCGGGTCGTCGGTATTGCGGGAAATATACTCCTGCAGAGTCTGAGTTTTTCCCGGACGACAAAACTCCTCAATGAGAAAACGGGCAATCCCTTCGGCTTTTTCCTTATCCGCCCGGTCGGAATAAAATTTGCGATAGAGTATCTCTTCGGTTTTGATCCGGCTGAAAGAAAAAGCCAGCCATTTGGGGTATTTATTCATATTGCCCGAAATGAGAGTTTCTATCCAGGAGTAAGAGCTGTCGTTGACTCCCAGAAGCGATTTTTCCAGCGACCAGTAAAGTTCGGTTGGGTCTGAAGACCGGCCACCGGACAGATAGGAATCAAAAAAGTAATTCATCAGGACCTGGCGCATACGGAAAATGTTGATCCAGCGATTGTGGGTGATAAAGCGATTGAGTTCGTCTTGCGGGATTTCAAAATATTCGGCCAAAAAGGCGCTGTCCAGAGCCCGGTTTTCGAACATAGTGGTGAACATCTCTTCGGTGCCGTTAGGGTAAGTGCGGAGCATATTGAGCTGCGTGCTGTCGGCGTAAATCCAGGGCAGGGTTCGGGCGATCTCAGCTATAAGCCTGCGGTAATAGGCGAAGCCTCCGGCCTTGCTTAAAATCAGCCGAGTATCATACGGGGGGTTCAATTTGATGGCGATGGCCGGCCAGCCGGCCGAATCAATGGTAATGATATCAAGTTTTTCGTAAACATGATTAAACCCGGTTTCGGACAATAGGGCCGCAACCGCCTTATCCGCCCGGTCGATCGTGAAATAAACATCCGGTAAAACAGTACCTTTGCGGAGCATCAGTTCTATGTTGAAAACAGTCAGGTCGTCTCGGTCGATTTCGTTCTTTAAAAAATCCAGACAACGGTCGTATTCGGCATCGGTGATTTTTTTTAGCTCTTCAGCGATTGTATCCCAGCCTTTTCGCGAATAGGACAGTTGCGACACAGAGAAGTCAAAAGAAGACGGGTATCCCTTTAGTTCGCCGATCCGATTGTAAAGCAGATATAGGCGGGAGGCGTCATTGGCCAGAAGACCGGCTGAATCGTGCTGCTGGCGATAGAGTTTGTCGGCCAATTGGCGGTCAGAACCGGTTTCCATTATGGCTACCGTTTCGGACGTACTGTAGCTTTGCCCGTCCACCTGGAAATGGAATTTAAAGAGACGGTCGGCGATACGTCCGGCGAGCGTTTGGATCCGTTCCACCGTATCGGGATCAATCATCATTTGTCCACGGCGCAGCATAAGCTGTTTGATCCATTGGCGGAGCACGTTGTCCGATGTGTTTTGACGGCCCTGTTCGAGTTTTTTAAAAAGAAAACCATCGCGGAGCAATACCTGATAACGTTCCTGCAATTGAGAACTCATCCGTTGACCGATCAGACTGTCGTCCGGAGTTGCGGTGCGTTCACGCATCTGACGGTATTCGATCAATGACAGCTCACGATCAAGAGCGTTGACCAGTTTGTAATACGAAGCGTCGTCGGTCAGGATCGTATAATCAAATTGAAACGGCGAAGAAAGCAAGCGTTCGATCGCGGCGTCGGATATATCGAGAGGTTCGGCAAATAGTGATGCCGAAGATAGAGAGATCAACAGAAAGCCGGCAACTAACATTATTTTTTTCATAACCCACTCATACGCAAATGGTTTTAAGTCGGCGGTGCAGTCTGGTAATTATATGCCCGGAATGCCCGGCGGACTCAATCTTACTTTACAATCATAATCTATTTATAAGGCGACGGCAATATTTCGCTTGCCCTTTTCTGTGAATGGCGTATATTTTCTGCCTGAACGAGTAAAAAGAAAGCCGTTGGGGGTGGCCTTGGGGCCTGAGATTATACCCTCACGACCTGATCCGGGTAATTCCGGCGTAGGGAAACGGCGTCGAGCTTATAGACTGCCTGCCGAAACTCCCTTCCCCAACCCGGCGGGCGGTTTTGTTTTTAGCTAAAAATCCGTTGGGGGTGGCTACCGAAGCCTGAGATTATACCCCCCGAACCTGATCCGGGTAATTCCGGCGAAGCCGCATCTAAAAAGCGGCGAAGGGAAATGGAGTAAACCATGAAACGCACCCTCTTTATGCTGATTGTTCTGTCGCTTGCTCTGAGCGGCGGTGATTTGTCGGCTCAGCAGACTATCAAGGGACAGGTAGTTGACAATAATCAAAACCCAATAGCCTCGGTCAACATCCAGTCGAGCGCACTGGAGGCGGCGGTTAAAACCGACGAGTCCGGTGGTTTTTCGATCAATCTGACGGCATCGGAAGCGTCGATAATATTTTCGCATGCCGGGTATATTCCGCAAACGTTACCGGTGAAAGCCGGCAGCAGCTTCTTAACGGTTATCCTGACCGAACAGATCTATCCCATGGATGGTGTGACTGTGACCGCGGGCCGGGCGGTTGAGGGTCAAACACCGGTGGCTTTTGTCAATCTTGATAGGGAAACGATAGATCGCGATTTCGATATCGGCGAATTTCCGGCCCTGCTGGAAAATACGCCCAACGTTTATGCCTACTCCGATGCGGGCGGCGGTCTGGGATACAGTTATCTGAAGATTCGCGGTTTCGATGCCAAGCGGGTACCGGTTTATATCAATGGTGTGCCACTCAATGACCCCGAAGACCATTCTCTCTATTTTGTCGATTTACCCGATTTTGCCTCGGATGTCGATGATATTCAAGTGCAGCGCGGTGTGGGCAATTCGCTTTACGGCGACGCCGCCTTCGGTGGTTCGGTCAATTTACTGACCAGCAGTTTTTCCCGGCCGCGCAGTTTTGAGATTTCCACCGGTTATGGCGGTTTTTTGCAGGGCAGTGAAACGGTCGGGCTGATGCGTAAATCATCGGTGGCCTATTCCACCGGATTACTAAACGACGGTTGGTCGCTTTCCGGCCGCTGGGTCAAGCAGTTCTCCGATGGTTACCGGGAAAATTCATGGTATGACGGAACGGCCTATTATCTGTCTATCGGACGGCTTGATGAAAAGATGGTCACGGCTGTGAATATCTATGGCGGACCGATGAAAACTCATGCCGCCTGGGATGGAATCCCTCGTTCAGTACAGGCGTTTGACCGGCGTATCAACTTCTATGATTACGATTCGGAGACCGACAATTTCAATCAGCCGCATTTTGAACTGCACAATATCTATGCCCTCAGCGAAAACCTGACTCTGAACAACACCCTTTTTCATATTCGAGGCAAAGGTTATTACGAGCAGTATCGTGACAGCACCGACCTAATGAGCTATGGTTTGGCCGATGATCCTGATCTGTACAGTGATCTGGTTCGCCGTAAATGGGTGGATAAGAATCAATACGGTATAAACAGCCGGATGGTTCATCGCTCAGACCGGCAGAGCAGTTCTCTGGGTGCGTCGTATTACTTTTTTGAATCGGAGCATTGGGGCGAAGTAATCTGGGCCGAGGAACTCAGCCCGTCGCTATTAAATTACAGCACTCCCGACCGTTATTACGAATATTTCGGGAAGTATCACAATTTTTCGACTTATGCTTCGCATCTGCATCAGGTGAGCGATAAGTTGACCGTCAGCGGCAATCTTCAGCTTCGCTATCTGCGGAAAAATATCCACCAGACGGCGATGGAGCCGTATGAGGGCCGCATCTATACTCTTGATTGGCTCTTTTTGTCGCCGCGCGTGGGAGCGACCTATGATATAGATAATAACTGGTCGGCTTTTGCCGGTTTTTCCATTGCTTCGCATGAGCCGAATGACGAAATGATCGATGATGCCGATGATCCGGGAGCGGTGCCGCGTCTGGAAATCATCGACGACAGCGTTGATCCGGTGGTTTATGGTGAAGCGACGGTTGATCCGGAGCGGATATATGATTTTGAACTGGGGGCTCGTTATCGCCGGGCGAACATGTCTTTTGATATCAATCTGTTTTGGATGGATTATAAAAATGAAGTCGTCCCCAATGGGCAGCTTAATGACGATGGCCAACCGACCGTCGGTAATGCTGAAAGATCGCTGCATTGCGGAATTGAAACAGTCTTGACCTACAAACCGTGGTCATATTTGACAGTAGAGGGCAACTATTCCTTCAACGATAACTGGATCAAGGAATATGATCAACTTGTTTCCGCCGATTCCATAATATCGCACAATGATGTGGCTGTCCCCGGTTTCCCGAAGTACCTGGCCAATCTGGCCTTGGATTTTAAATACGGTTCAGCCCGACTGGTTTATCGACTGCGGGCGGTGGGGCGACAATTTATCAACTATGACGGGCGCTACAGTCCGGATAGCCTGGATGTTTCCATCGCTCCCTATACCGTATCATCTATCAAGGGGATATTGAATCTGGGTAATCTTTTGGGGGGAGCCGAGTTTGTCCTTGAGGGTCGGGTGGATAATCTGTTTGACGCCCAATATGAAACATTCGGATATGAATGGGGGGACTATGGTTATTATGCTTACTGGCCGGCGGCCGAACGAAACTGGTTCGTCACTTTGAAGATGAAGATCTGACATGATCCACTGGATTGATGCCGCACTGATAGTCATCTACCTGGCCGTCCTTTTGGTCGTGGCCCTTACCGGTCTGCGGCGCAAGGAAGGCAGTCAGGAGAGTTTGATATTGGCCGGAAGAAAGTTAACGCTTCCGGCCTTTGTCGCTACCCTTGTGTCCACCTGGTACGGCGGTATTCTTGGGGTGGGAGAATTTTCCTATCTTCATGGCTTATCCAACTGGCTGGTTTTCGGCCTTCCCTATTATCTGGCGGCGTTGATATTTGCCCTGTTTTTGGCTCGGCGGGCCCGCAGCTCACCAGAAATGACCATCCCCGACCGGCTGGCTAAATTTTATGGCCCGGCGGCGACCGTGGCCGGATCGATGGTTTTGATTATCGTCACTTTGCCGGCGGCGTATGTGTTGATGATCGGCGTCCTGTTTAATCAGTTTTTCGGTTTTCCGGTCTGGGCCGGGATAATTTTCGGTACTTTTTTCTCCATATTTTATGTCATGACCGGCGGCTTCCGGGCGGTGCTTTGGACTGATATCGTTCAGTTTGTTCTGATGTTTGTTGGATTTATGGTTCTGTTATCGTTTGCCGTTTTCAAACTGGGCGGTCTGGATTATTTACAGAGCAGTGTACCGGAAACCCATTTTTCTGCCACCGGCGGTAACAGTCTCGGCTATATTGCTCTCTGGTATATAATTGCGTTGGCGACCCTGGTGGAGCCGGCTTTTTATCAGCGTTGTTTTGCGGCTAAATCAGTCGGTGTGGCCCGCCGGGGGATTTTTGTCTCGATCCTGTTCTGGATATTTTTCGATTTTATGACAACTTTCTGTGGACTATATGCTCGGGCTTTGCTTCCCGACCTGGCCGATCCGGTGGCGGCCTACCCGGCCTTGGCCATGGAAATCCTGCCGATTGGTCTTCTGGGTGTTTTTTTGCTGTCGCTTTTGGCCACGATTATGTCCACGGTCGATTCCTATATTTTTCTTGCCGCCACAACTATCAGCCATGATCTTATCTGGCGATTTAGAAGATTCGGCGAGGATAAGATCAGGCAATTTACCGCTTTAGGACTGGTTATATCATCGTTAGCGACGATAACCATCGCTCTTCTTTCCGATTCGGTAGTAGAAATCTGGCATGATTTCGGTTCGGTCGGGACTCCGGCTTTACTATTACCGCTGGTCACTTCCTATTGGGGTCGATATCAATTTTCGGGGCGGGGCGCTTTTTTGTCGATTGTGTTATCTGCTTTATTGACGGTGGCGGCCTTGTTTTATCCAAAATTCAGCGGAGTCGATGATTATCTTTTCGGCATCAGACCTATATTTGTCGGTCTGGCTGTTTCGGCAGTCATATTTCTTTTTTCCCGCAAGTTAAAACCCGTTGATCTACAGTAGATTACTTAATCAAAATCGATCATACACTCAATAAAAGACTCATTATCTCCGATATCAATATTAGAGAAATATTCGACTTTTATATTTATGACGAACCTCTTAAAGGAACATTTGCAAGGGGAAGTTGCCTCTGATATCGACTTCCTGCTTCGCGACCTGCTGAAAATCATCAAGGTTCTTTCGCTTTATCCGCCGGAGAATCCTTTACCCAGAAAAATGCGCGCCTCGGTCGGCAATCGATTCATGGAACTGGTGGGCCGATTCGACGGGTTCGCCTTCACGATTCGCGCTGACGAAATCCTATATCAGGATAATGTGGTTTTCAGTGATAAAAGCAAAGAGGAAGCTCTGGCCTCACTGTTTTTTCAGGCCGGAATTATTACTTTGGAATTTCGTCGCTCTTTGACTCTCGATGAGTTCAATACTTTTCTGGACATTCTTAAAGAGTACGTTAATGATCGTTCTCCTGATCGTGATCTGGTATCGCTTTTATGGCAGGAACAGTTCAATCAAATCAAGTTCACGACGGTCGAGGATATAATCCTCAGTACCGGCGATGCCGATGTGGACATAGCTGAGATTCGACCACATTATGGCATGGACGATAGCGACGAAATCGGCGTGGTTTACAATACCATATTTCTGGATGAAACGGGCGGGGAGGAATCGGCCGAGATTATCGAGGATGACGGTTCGGAGGTATTGGAACCGGTCAACGAGGAGTTAATCGAGGCCGCTCGCCAGATGGGAATGCCCTCGCTTTCCACTCCCAGCGGCGCTGGGGAACAGTCGTTATCGCTCTTGATCAAGGATGGCTATACGCTGGCCGACGAGGATAAGCTGGAGGTTTGCCGCCTGCTGGAGGAGAATCGCTACTTTGACCCGTACCGTTCGGCCGCACGAATCATGTTGGAAACCCTGCGTATCTGGAATGAACAAAAACCGTTTACGGAAACAGTATCCATTTGCGAAAAAATATTGGATGAGTTGCTGGTCAACGGCGCTTTTGCCGTAGCCGCTGATTTTGTTTTTTCCCTGCGCTCCCATCAAAAGGAACTGGCCGGAGAGAAGCCGGCTTTTGCCGCCAGGTTGGGCGATTTTTTGTGTCGGGCCGGCGATCAGAAACGAATCACTCGCTTGACTGAAATAATCAATGAACAGAGCAACGTGGATGTCGCTTCGATTGAGATCTATCTTGAATCGCTTGGGTGGGAATCGTTGAATTATGTGGCCGGGATGCTGGGCCAGTTGGTGGCTAAAAACGCCCGGATTATGGTATGTAACCATCTGGCCGAATATGGTCGCGATCAAATTGCGGTCATCGGTAACGGCGTGCGCAGTCCGCACTGGTATGTTGTTCGAAATACGGTAATGATT
>JAAEQF010000554.1 GCA_024231695.1 FCB group bacterium | reverse complement strand
TCATGTTGCCCGCGTTGGTGGCGTAGGCGAGACCGGTCTCCTTGGTGATGGTCCCGTCGCGGATCATCTTCTCCAGGACCGGGTCGAATGCCTGCATCCCGTCCTGGTCGCCGTCCTTGATGGCATCGACAAGGGAACGTCCCTCGCCCTCGCCCTTGAGGATGTACTCGCGGGTCCGGAAGGTCCCCTTCATGATCTCGATGGCGGCGGTGCGACCGCCCGCCACCTTGGGGATCAGGCGTTGGGAGACGACGTATTGAAACGTCTGGGCGAAGCGCATCCGGATCTGCTGGTGCTGGTCGCGGGGGAAGATTCCGATCACCCGGTCGACGGTCTTGGAGGCGTCGATGGTGTGCAGGGTCGAAAGTACCAGGTGCCCGGTCTCGGCCGCCTCGAAGGCGGTCTCGATGGTTTCGAGGTCGCGCATCTCGCCCACCAGGATGACCTTCGGCGCCTGGCGCAAAGCGGCGCGCAAGGCGAGGGAGAAGCTGGGCGCGTCGGCACCGATCTCGCGCTGGTTGATCGTCGCTTTCTTGTTGGGATGGAGGTACTCGATCGGATCCTCGATGGTGACGATGTGGACCGCCTGCTCCTGGTTGATCAGGTTGATGA
>JAAEQF010000553.1 GCA_024231695.1 FCB group bacterium | reverse complement strand
GCATGTTGGATAAGATGTTTTAAATACGAGGTGAAATAAATGGAATTTAAGAGAAATATTTTGTGTATCGGCGCCGGGTACGTCGGCGGACCTACCATGGCGGTCATCGCCCAAAAATGCCCGGAATACCGCGTCGAAGTGGTCGATATCAACGAAGCCCGCATCGACGCCTGGAACTCCGATGAAATCCCTATCTACGAACCCGGCCTGGATGAAGTGGTCAAAGAAGTCCGCGATAAGAACCTGTTCTTCTCCACCGATATTCCCAACGGCATTAAGAAGGCCGATATTATTTTCGTGTCCGTCAATACGCCTACCAAGACCTTCGGTGAAGGCGCCGGCATGGCCTCGGACCTTCAATACTGGGAAAAAACCGCCCACGAAATCGTGGCCCATTCGGATAAAAATAAAATTATCGTCGAAAAAAGCACCCTGCCGGTGCGTACCGCCGAAGCCATGGAGCGTATCTTAAAAGCCAATTCACGGGGCATCAAGTTCGAAGTGCTTTCCAACCCCGAGTTCCTGGCCGAAGGCAGCGCCGTTCGCGATTTATATGAGCCCGACCGCGTGTTGATCGGTGCCCACCGCTCCGATGACGGACTGGAAGCCGAACGGGAGCTGGTTGATATTTATGCCCACTGGGTACCCCGCGAGCGCATTATTACCACCAACCTCTGGTCTTCCGAATTATCCAAGCTGGTGGCCAATGCCTTCCTGGCGCAGCGGATTTCTTCCATTAACGCCATTTCCGCCTTGTGCGAGAAAGCCGATGCCGATGTGTCCGAGATCTCTTATGCCGTAGGCAGCGATTCCCGGGTAGGGGCCAAGTTCTTAAACTCCAGCGTCGGGTTTGGCGGCTCTTGTTTTAAAAAAGATATCCTCAACCTGGTTTATATCGCCAAGAGTTATGGCCTGGCGGAAGTCGCCGAATACTGGGAATGGGTCGTTCGTATGAACGAGTACCAGAAAGAGCGTTTCGTGCGCCGTATTGTCAAGGAAATGTTCAATACCGTGGCCGGCAAGAAGATCGCCCTTTTCGGTTTCGCTTTTAAGGCCAATACCGGTGACACCCGCGAATCTCCCGCCATTATGGTCACCGAGCGGTTATTGGAGGAGCGGGCATTGGTATCCATCACCGACCCCAAGGCTTTGGATAATGCCAAGTTGGATTTAAGTGAAATGAACGGTGCGGTGACGTATGAGCCGGACCCGTATAAAGCCGCCGATGGCGCTTATGCCATTGCCGTGATGACGGAGTGGCAGGAATACAAGGACCTCGATTTTGAGAAGATTTACGCATCCATGAAAAAGCCTGCCTTTATTTTCGACGGCAGGAACATCCTGGATCACAAAAAACTCTATGAAATCGGCTTCAACGTTTATCCAATCGGCAAAAGTGCCTTGACGCATTTTGAGTAGAAGACCAGTCTTCAGTCATCAGTCGTCAGTAAAAAAATTGTCCCGTAGGATGGAAGTTGTTATTAAGTGCCGCTTCCATTCTGTTGCGTCATTTAGGACTAACCCCAGTTGGGGGTCCAGGGGGAGCCTCCCCCTGGCGCTCCCCGGGTAGGGGCCCTCGGAGAGCCCCCGGAGGGCTGCCGGAGGCATTCGGTAAGGAGGTAGGGGATGTGCGGAATAATATGTTATTGTGGTAAGCGGCAGGCGGTGCCGATTTTGATTAATGGGTTGAAGCGGTTGGAGTACCGGGGGTATGATTCCGCCGGGTTTGCCGTGGTTGGCGATGCTGAGGGGGAGAAGGGGAAGAGTATCGTGGTTAAAGCCAAGGGGCGGGTGAGCCAGTTGGAGAAGAAGAAATCCGGCATGGAGATCGGGGCTACCTTCGGTATTGCTCATACCCGTTGGGCGACTCATGGGAAACCTTCCGAAGTCAATGCCCATCCCCAGTTGGATTGTAAGGGGAAGATTTCCGTTGTGCATAACGGTATTATCGAGAATTACCAGGAATTGAAACGGGAATTGGAAGCCAAGGGGCATGTGTTCAAGTCCGACACCGACACCGAAGTCGTAGTTCATTTGGTGGAGGAGTATTTCCAGGGGAACCTGGAGAACGCCGTGTTACGTACGGTTGAGCGGTTGAGCGGAACCTTTGGTATTGCCGTGGTGCATGCCGATATCGATCATGAGATCGTGATTGTCAAGCGGGGTAGTCCGATTATTATCGGTATTGGAGAGAACGAGTATTTTGCCGCTTCCGATTCCAGTGCCTTGGCTCCTTATACCAACCGGATGATATATCTCAGCGATGATGAAATAGCAATTCTTACCGCCGACGATTACCATATAAAGAACCTTAAGAACGAGGACTTGGTCAAAAAAATCGAGGTCCTGGACGACATGGAGCTGCATGTAGACAAGAAAGGATTTGAGCACTACATGTTGAAAGAGATATTCGAGCAGCCCGAGAGCATCCAAAATGCTTTCCGCGGCCGGATTATCGAAGGTGAAGGCGTATCCAAGCTGGGTGGGTTGGAGCCTGTATTGGATCGTATTAAGAAAATAAAAAAACTCGTTATCGTCTCATGTGGCACCAGTTATTACGCCGGGTTATTGGGGCGGTATATATTCGAGCATTTAACCCAGTTGGATGTCGAGGTGGAGGTCGCTTCCGAGTTCCGGTACCGGCGTTTGAAGTTAAATGAAGAGGTCATGGTATTGGCTATTTCCCAATCCGGTGAGACCGCCGATACGTTGGCGGCCATCAAGGAAGCCAAGCGTAAAGGGGCGTTGATTTTGGGGATTGTTAATGCGGTCGGTACCGCAATTGCCCAGATTACCGACGCCGGTGTATACAACCATGCCGGGCCGGAGATCGGTGTTGCTTCTACCAAGATATACACCTCCCAGTTGGTGATTCTTACCCTGATGGCCTTGTTTATCGGCCGCTACCAGTCCGTTTCCTTCATGGAGGGAGCCGAGATTATCCGGGCCATTACGCGGTTGCCCGAACAGGTGCGTGAAATCCTGGACAATGCCGAGCAGATAAAAGAGATAGCCTTAAAATATGCTAAGTATAAGAACTACCTTTATATCGGGCGGTTGTTTAATTTTCCTACCGCCATGGAAGGTGCGTTAAAGTTGAAAGAGATTTCATACGTGCATGCCGAGGGTTATGCCGCCGGTGAGATGAAACATGGGCCTATTTCGTTGATTGACAAGAATTTCCCTACCGTTGCCATAGCGCCGGATGATTTGACGTTGGACAAGATGATCAGCAATATGATGGAGATCAAGGCCCGTGACGGCAAGATATTGTCCGTCACCAACGACAATGTGCGCAAGGTGGCCGATGTATCCGACGACATGATTATCGTGCCCCGGACCCTCCCTATTTTGCAGCCCATATTAAACGTGGTGCCGATGCAATTGTTTGCCTATTATATTGCCCGTGAGAAGGGGCGTGATATCGATAAGCCCCGTAATTTGGCCAAGTCCGTTACCGTGGAGTAATTTGGGCGGCGTTTATATCATACGGGAAAACTGCCGATATAAAATGTATAAGAAGTAAGTCTTGTTGCCCGTAGGGCCAGTTAAAAGTTTTTGGGAGTGCAGAACCCTTTTCTCAAAAAGGGTTTTGCTCGCCGGAGCCGGCATGCTGCTGGACCCGACTAGAGTTTAAGATGAAGTCTAAACACATCGTAAACTCCCCAGGCTGTGCAATAGGGAGCACCAGCATGG
>JAAEQF010000552.1 GCA_024231695.1 FCB group bacterium | reverse complement strand
CAACTCAACCTCACCGGCAACCGGGAGATCATAGACGATACTGATATCGCGCATTTCCGGTTCGGTGTTGGGATTGGGATAGGCCGGATAAAAAGCGTATGCGGTCGGGATTACAGCCCGTGTCCCCAACTGAGGTACCGCCGCAAGCGATTCGGGGAAACACCAGTCGAGGCTGTCGCCGGTAAGGATATTGCCCAGTTTGTCGGTCAGCCTGATACCGGAAAACCCGGCAGGTGGATCGATCGGATTGGTCGTGCTTTCGTCGCCTGAACATTGGGTCAGAATCAGCATAAACGGAATCAATAACAGAACGAATGTCAGGCGCTTGAGCATTTAATCCTCCAACTCGGTGAAGTGTCGTACCATCCGGAATATCGGGAAGTAATAACAGAAGGTTTAGCGTTCCCGGTTGTTTTCTGCGTACTTATGATTATATAATATGGAAAACCGATTGTTCCAAGGATAATCAAGATTGTAATCGTCCGCCTTTGGCCGGGCGGAGGGGCAAATCAGTGTTTGGGGAGGTGTGACATGGAAAAGTCGTTGCTAAGCAGATTACTGATAACCGGATTTTCGGCTGCGTTGCTAATTGCAGGAGTAGTAACGATTTCAGTTGCCGAGAACAAACCTCTCTCCGAAGGAAAAACCATGAGTGAAGCGCAAAAGCTGTTGACCGAAGCCGACGAGCTATTCAATTCTTTTAAATATGAAGACGCGCGTGCGATCTATGAAAAGGCCCTGAAAGCAGCTGAGGATAATTCTGACATTACCGAGGCCACCTCAATGATCGCCCGGACCTATTTGACCACCGGTGATAAGGAAACGACCGCCGAATGGCTGACCAAGGCTGAAAAAACAGTCGATCTAAAGGACAAGTTGGGCTGGTCAAGATATCAGTCTGTCCTGGGCCGGTTATGGTGGCAGGAAAAGAAACTGGTCGAAGCTACGCAACTGTTCGAAGAGCTTTATAATTTCTGCTCCGAGCATAATATTCACGACCGAGCCATTGACGCAGCTCGCATGGCAGCCATTACCGGCACGCCCGAACAACAGATCATCTGGGGCAAAAAAGGCATCGCTCTTGCCGAAAAGGTTGACGAGTCCGGACTACTGGGCCCTCTCTGGAATAATCTTGGGGCCACCTATGAAGATCAGAAGAAATATGATGATGCCCTTGACGCCTATCTCAAAGCCCGCGAATATCATTGGCTATACGGCAAGGAAATCAACAAAATGATCGCCGACTGGGCGGTGGGCCATGCTTATCGTTTGGCCGGAAAACATGATGATGCCCAAAAGTGGCTGAGGCCGGTACTGGCCTGGTGTGAACGAATCGAGGAAAATGAATTCATCGGTCTCACCTGCCGCGAATTGGGCGAGATCGATTATACCGCCGAAAAGAACGAAACCGCCCTCGCCTATTTCCTCCGGGCCGAAAAGCTTTTGAAGGAAGCCGGGATGGATGGATGGGATCCGGACGGATACAAACAGATCGTAGATCGCATTTCTCAATTGCGCGAAAAGAATAAATAACTATTTTGTAACAATGACTTTTGGATTTTCGTGCCCATGATTGAATTTGCGACCAGCGGTGTCGAGACCTATTGGTGGCTTCCGGCTTTGGCCGCCTGCCTTATATCGATGGTGACTTCGACGGCCGGGATTTCGGGAGCGTTTCTTCTTCTTCCTTTTCAGGTCAGTGTTCTGGGGTTCACCACTCCGGGAGTTACCCCTACTAATTTATTATTCAATGTAGTGGCTATCCCCGGCGGTGTCTTTCGCTACTATCGGGAAAAGCGAATGGTCTGGCCTCTGGTCTGGACGATTGCCATCGGCACTGTACCGGGACTGGCAGCCGGTGTATTTATCCGACTGTACTATCTTCCCGATCCGGGATTATTCAAAATGTTTGTCGGTCTGGTATTGATTTTTATCGCCTCACGCCTGATTTCCGATATTATCAAGCGTGAAGAAAAAATACGATCTGCCAACGGCGGCAACAATCGTTTTGAAGTAACTCCTCTGATATTTAACTTTCGGCGCATCGCTTACGATTTCAACGGAGAGAAATTCGAAGTCCCGACGCCGATGATATTTATACTCAGCGCCCTGGTTGGGATGATCGGGGGGATTTACGGCATCGGTGGTGGAGCCATCCTGGCGCCGATATTGGTGACTCTTTTCCGCCTGCCGATACATACGGTCTCGGGCGCGACCCTATGTTCCACCTTTCTCACTTCGACCATGGGCGTGCTTTTTTATGTTCTTCCGTCGTTCACCGATGGCGGAAGCGGAGCGATGCCGGACTGGCATCTGGGCCTCATGTTCGGTGTCGGCGGAGCCATCGGGATTTATTTCGGCGCCAGAATTCAAAAATTACTTCCGGCCCGTTTGATCAAAGCCGTCCTCGGGGCAATCATGTTCATCATCTCCCTAAAATATATCGTTGGATATTTTTCATAAAAAAAAGCCGGCTCATTATCGAACCGGCCCTTACCCGTAACATGCGAATGGCGAAACACACTGACTACGAAACTTTGACTTCAATTTCCTTCGGCTTCGATTCCTCGACTTTACCTAACCGGATCTCCAACAAACCATTTTTGTAATCGGCCGAAATGTTTTTGAGATCAATCCGCTTGGGCAGAGTGAATGAACGGCGGAAACTGCCCTGCCGAATTTCCGAACGGACAACATTGTCGTTGCCTTCCCCGCGATGTGATTTTCGCTCGCCGGCTACGGTGAGAATGCCGTTCTCCACACCGATCTTGATCTCGTCCTTGTTCATACCGGGCAATTCGAAAGTCAGATAAAGATCGTCTTCGGTTTCCCGGACATCCACCGCTGGGCTAAAACCTTTCTCCGGCCCAAAATGGTCAGCCGGCGTATCAAAAAAGCCATTGAAAAAGTTGTTAAAATCTCCCATGAAATCATTCCGTGTGGGTCGTATGGCAAAATGTCTCATTTTATCCTCCTTATTAAAAAACTCAGTATCAAATCATCACTGGGATAT
>JAAEQF010000551.1 GCA_024231695.1 FCB group bacterium | reverse complement strand
GTGACCTGACAGTCTCTTGAATCAAAATCGGCAGGTCACACCTCGCCTTCGGCGAGCCAAGACCTGCCGGAACATAATAATAAGGTGAATTTGTAATCCTGCGTCTGATGACACAGGCCACTCCGTGTAAACTTAATAAATTATTATTTGCCGGGGCTGAAGTCTCCGACTTCTGCCCTTTACCCGTGGTTAATCCTCGTCCCACGATCCATAGAAAAGATAAACGGTCCCACCTAACTCACTCGGCCAGCCGGTAGTACCATTGCCCCAAATTAAATCCAAAATACCATCCCCATTCACGTCAGCCAAATCGAGGGCCATATGGGATATAAGGGAACTGTGAGCAGTTGTCTGTAAATCAGCACACGACCAATCAGGCTCAGCTTCGGTTCCCAATTGATCGCAAATCTGAACTATGGAACTTCCAGTATGTAAAGCATCTAAATCCCCGTCGCTGTCAACGTCGGCAAAAATGGACGAGAGATTATGTCCGGCCATACCCAGGTATTCATTGGTGACAAACTCAAATACGGGATTAATACGGTCACCGATATTGCGGAACAAGAGGAGTCCCTCATGACCCTCCGGCAGGTCGGTCTCCGAATAACCGGCTACCAAATCGAGATCATTATCACCATCAATGTCCACAAATTCAGGCTTGCTAATCCCCATATTGGGGTAAGACAACAGAGAATCTGTTACCAAAATGAAATTGGCCGAATCAGCTGTGCCTATGTTTCGATAGAACACGATATTGCCAACCGGACCAACATGTCCCACGGAGAAGCTCTTACCAATAAGGAGATCATAATCTCCATCGTTGTCGATATCGGCAAAAGTCGGCGCGGCGGAACGGCCAACATCGATTGAGAAATAATTGTCGGTAACGAAAGTCCATTCCGGTTTCCGGGCACTTCCGGTATTACGGTAGAACCAGATTTCGCCATACCATTCACCGATAAATAAATCCAAATCATTGTCGTCATCGATATCCACAAGTTCCGGGACGGCGTAAGTAGCGACGTTGACTCTATTACTATCTTCGTCGAGCATGAATCCGGCGGGAACCAGTGACCATTCGTTGGGTGTAGTCGGGCCGAAAGGCTTTTTATCTTTGGAGCAGAAACTAAGAGGGAAAATCAAAATGAAACAGAGCATTATCGGCAATATTTTGGAAGTTAGCTTTCCCATTATGTGTCTCCTCGTTTTTACGCCAGGATGTTTCAAAGCGCTTATTACATATCAATGTACAAGAATTCCACTAATGTATGCCTAACCTAATATATCAATTATACTCAGGAATTCAACTTTTGGATGAATTAAAACTACTATAAATTGCCGGTAGTGGCGGAGCCACTTTTTGACTGACGTCAGTACGATCAAACTCTCAGCTGGATAGAAATTGCCGGGCTCCCGGTGATAATTAAAACCCGGCAAGGTACGCTTCCGTCAGGAAAGGATTCCTGACGACGCGTCCTTGTCACGAAGCGGATTCGTCGTTTTTTGCGCGGGGGTTGATGAAGCCGCCGATTAACAAAGCCACGCCCAGGACGATAAGAACCGCCGGCCATAAATCCTCAAGGAAATCTGCCCAACCCATAGTGATCATCAGAAAGAATCCGCCTATCCCTATCAAGCTGATCCCGCCGATTATCAAACCTCGACGCCCCCATTCATCACTACTGCATTGATCCATCCCAAACCTCCTGCCAATACCCGATTAATATTAAACGTGATTTCAATATATATATTCGAATGTGCTAACCACATGTTTCATTTGTTTTGCAGAATTATCCGTTCTGTCAGGTCTTGCGTTCGCTGAAAGCGGACGTGTGACCTGACAGTCATCGAGTGGCTCTTTTTATCAGAAAACCGGCAGGTCACAATCCCGTCAAGACGGGATCAAGACCCGCCGGAACAAACTCGCGCGTTGTTTTGCTCGATCGCTACGCTATCTCGCAGACATCGCCTGTTTTCGAAAAGTGGCGATACCAGCAACAGCAAGCTGTGGGCGACCCTAACGACAATTTCGATATCAAATCAGTACTGATCCCGGCCCCGCCCGATCTTACGAAACCTGAACCGGGAGTCTATAATTATGCGCGATGACAACCAAATGCATACTGCCACTCAAAAGAATCCTGCTATCTCAAGATTATATCTTGATCGCAACGGAAAGAATTAGAAAAACTTGTGGGACCCCCTAAAAATGAGCAACCAAACCCAAACACGCAGGCGGAGCCTGTTTTTGGCGAGCTTCGCCCGCCCAGTGGAGATTGTTCATACTGGCGACAGCCGAGATGGGGCGTTGCCCTCCTCATAGCAAGCTGTGGGCGACCAATTTGTGGAGTACTTCATTATATTGAGTTCATGCCTCTACAGCGGACTAGTCCGTGGAGGACATGCGGGCGAGTTCTTTTTTTAAGGCCGAGCCTTTGACTTCGGTGATTGTAATGATATTGCGTTTGCCGGAAAGCGTTTTGTCAACAGCCAGATGATGATCGGCCATGGCCGCCACGGCCGAGAGATGACTGATGGTTATGATTTGATGCTTTTTTGAAAGCTCTTTTAATTTTTGACCCAGTTTGATCGCCGTGCGGCCGCCGATACCGGTATCGATTTCATCGAAGATGATGGTTGGCAGTTTGTACTTACCGGCAATGACGGTCAACAGGGCCAGCATGATGCGGGAGATTTCGCCGCCGGAAGCGATTTTGGCCACCGGGCGCAGGGGTTCGTTGGGATTGGTTGAAATCAGGAATTCGATATTTTCAAGACCATGCGGGAAAGCTTTGACCTTTTCGCCATCGAGGTCAAAACCGTTATCGTCAAGTTCAGTCTGACAGTCGATTTTGAAGCGGGCTTTTTCCATAGCCAAGTCGGCCAGTTCGGTAATCAATTTCTTTTCCAGCCGATGGGCGGCTTTGCGGCGTTTCTCAGAAACCTCGATAGCCAACAAATGATATGAGGTTCTGGCTTCGGCCAGCTTCTCAGACAGGTTTTCGATCAACGAATCGATGTTGTCGGCCCCCAGCGATTGCTTTTTCAGTTCTTCCAGCTTGTCCAGCAGACCGACCTCATCGGTATCATATTTCCGGCGCAGTCGGTACAGTTCGGCCAGGCGGGCATTGATCTCCTCCAGCCGCTGAGGATTGTCTTCGAGCCGGGACAGATATGATTGCAGATTGCGGGATAGTTCATCGAGATTGATAACGCTTTCGGAAAGCAATTTGGCTTCGGGTTCGAGCCGGTCGTCGATTTTGGAGGCCTGCCTGAGCATCCGATCGAGTTGCGAAAGAACGGTCAGAACGGCCTCGTCCGCTTCGCTGATGGCGGTGATTATCGTCTGTCCGGTTTCCATAAGCGTTCGAACCGATTCGAGCCGTTTGCGATCGTTGTCGAGACGATCTTCTTCGCCGGGGTTGATATCGGCACCGGTCAATTCATTAATCTGGAAATTGATCAGTTCCAGTTTTTCTCGCATGGCCGCGGCATTGTTTCGGGCTTGAGACAATCTTTGATCAATGGCAATGTAATCGGCATAAAGGGAATGCAGAATTTCGGCTTTTTTATCGAGTCCGGCAAAGCTGTCTAAAAAACCGATATGTTTTTCGATATCCAAAAGCCGGCGTTGGCCCTGCTGTGAATGAAAATCTGCCAGATGCGAGGATAGCTCTTTCAGTGTGTTAAGGTTTTCCGGGCGATCATTGATGAAGGCCCGCGACGAGCCTGAGAGGGAAAGTTCGCGTTTCAGGCGCAAACCGTTTTCCATGGAGTTATTAAGTTGTTTCTCGATGTTGCGTTTGAGTGGGGGAGAGCCGGCGAGTTCGAAAGTGGTTTCAATGGCCGCTTTGTTTTCTCCGTGGCGGATGAAATCGCGGTCGGCGCGACCGCCGAGAGTAAGAAGAAGACTGCCGATGACTACGGATTTTCCAGCGCCGGTCTCGCCGGTGAGAACAGTAAACCCGGGCCGAAAATCAATTTCGATATGATCGACCAGGGCATAGTTCAGTATAACCAGTTTTTTGAGCAAAGTTAGATTTTGCTGTCACAGTACGTTTTGCCGCGGACGGTGAGCTTGAATCCGGTGCGGTCAGAGCTGACCAGCCCTTCCTGTTGAAGCTGTTTCATCCGCATGCGGGTGTCGTCGCGGTCGATGGCAAATTTCTTGGATATGGACAAAGAGTTTTTGGCCGCTTCGGGATCGAGGAAGGCCAGGACATCGTCACATTTGATATCGAGTTCGGACATGACGTCGATTTCGATTAGCCGTTCCATAATACGGATCAGTTCTCGATCATTCGGCTTGACTCTGCCGGCTGATTTGTTTTCGGCGCCGAGATATGTGAATTTAATCCGGATCAGTCTCCCTGAACCGAAATTAAAGCCGGGATTGCGTTTGCGAAAAATGATTTTAAAATCGTCAAGTGAATCGAAACCGGCGGCGGCCAGATCCTCGTCGGGAATTCGTTTGAAGTCGAGATATCCGATATCTTCGATACGGACAAAACCGAGGCCGAATGATTTGTATTCCTTGCCGACCTCCACGCGCAATTTGTCCCAATCGCGGAAAGTAATTGTTTTAAACCCGGCTCTTATCTGATCGTGTTCTTCTTTCGGAAACAATAGCATTTCCAAACCTCAATTCTGTTTTTTAAGATCGTAAATATAATCTACGAATTCCGGGAGACAATTAAACGGATTTAAGTCCGTTTTTCAAGTAGATATTTTATCTCGCGGGAAAGTTTTTCGGCCAAAGCCGTATCGCCTTCTTTTTCAGCTTGTTTCAGGCGAGCTTTGATCTCTGCCATGGCGGCATCGCGTTTACGGTTGAGCAGCATTTTTTTGTATTCGCCGACAGCCGAGGCCGGTTCCAGACCGCCACGGTCAAGGGTTGAGATGAACGAGAAGCCAGATTTCTCGGTGCTATCTTCGATTTCATCAATCATTTTATCGGCGTTGATTTCACCTGTCTGGCGATAGGCTTGGAGCATTCGGGTGAAAATGGCCGAATGTCCGGGGCCTTTTAGATCATCGGGCGAGATATCGTCCCAGACCTGTTCAATAAGCAGGGGCTGATCGAAGAAGAGGGCCAGAAATTCAGATTCGATGATATTAATGTCTCTGACCTGTTCCGGTTCCCGGGGAGTTGTCGTCTGAACGGTGATTTCGGCATCAAAGGTTGTCTTGGGGAGCTTGAACATTTGCGAGGCTGAAGCGAGAAAAAGCTCCTGCCGCAGTGGGTCATCGATTTTGGCTCCCAAAGTCCTGATTTCGCGAACCAACTGCTCTTTTTCTCTCATGGTCATTGCGCCGAAATCGGTCTTTTCAAACCGGGAGGCCAGATAAGGGACGCCCTTTTCGAAAAGCTTATAGACCTCTTCGGGTCCCTTCTCGCGGACGAAAGAATCGGGGTCATGCTTTGGTGGGGGAGTGACGATCAACGGTTCGATCCCGGCGTTGAAAAAGAATTCGACGGACCGCAGAGCGGCGGCTCTTCCGGCCGAATCAGCATCAAAAAAGAGATAGGCCTTTTGGGCCAATCGTCCCAGCAGAGTGGCCTGTTGAGTGGTGAAGGATGTGCCGGAAACGGCCACAACGTTTTTTATTCCAGCTTGATAAATAGACAGGAGATCGAAATACCCTTCGACCAAAACCACCGTACCGCTCTCGCGAATTGCTTTTTTCGAAAAATTCAGACCATAGAGGATATTCGATTTGTTATAGATCGGGGTTTCAGGGGAGTTCATATATTTGGCGTACTCGCCTTTTTTAAGAGCTCTTCCGCCGAAAGCAACGATTTTTCCGGTCATATTGAAAATCGGGGTCATCAGTCGCAAACGAAACCGGTCAAAATAGTCGCCGGTTTTTTCCGACTTGATAATTAAACCAGCTTCGGCCAGTTCCTTGTCGGTTAGATCTTTTTTTCGAGCATAGTCCAAAAATTCGGACCACCCCGACGGCGCCAGACCGATTTTGAACTCATCCACGGTTTCCGGGGTAAGGCCGCGCGTTTGAAACAGGTATTTTTCAATTTTAGCACGGTATTGCGGTTTTTGGGCCGTGACCTGAAAAAAATCAGCGGCCGTCTGATTGGCGTACAGCAGGCGTTCATAGCGGTCGTCTTCTTCGCGCTTGTAGGCAGGGAGGATGACGCCATAGCGGCCGGCCAGGGACTTGACCGCTTCGACAAAGGTAAGTTTTTCGTATTCCATCAGAAACGAGAAAACGTTGCCACCCTTGCCGCAGCCGAAACAATGGTAAATCTGCTTATCGCGCGAGACTGAAAACGAGGGAGTCTTTTCATTATGGAAGGGGCATTTGGCCAGATAATTTCTACCGCGCCGTTTGAGTGGTACATATCCGTTGATGACATCGACAATATCGGCGGTGTTGCGGATTTCGTCTATTTTGCTTTCCGGAATACGCATATCAATTTTTCAACCGGGCGATGGTGACACCGTGCCCGCCCTCGTTCCAATCACCAATTCGAATGGAATCGATAGAACGGTGAGATTTGAGATAGCTTGATAAATGGCGCCGGAGAGTTCCGGTTCCTTTGCCGTGAACAATATATATTTGACCAACCCCGGCAATGACGGCGTCATCGAGGAACTTATCGAGATTCTCAAGCGCTTCATCGACGGTCATACCTCGGAGCATGATTTCCGGGTTGAATCCGCCTTCGGCGGCGGCGGCTTTTACTTTGCCGACTTTTCCGGGCCGTTTTCTTTTTTTATCCGGTGGCGGTGTTTCTTTGCGGGTAATATCAATTGTATCGACGACCATATAGGCCGAACCGATGATTACCTTGACCTTTTTGTTGCCGATCATTTCGACCACTTCGCCCTCGGCGCCCAATTTATCGATACGCACGCGATCACCTTTGCTCAATACCCGGCCATCGGCTACCTTTTTGGGAGTTGCTGATTTTCTTATCCCTGCGGCCTTTTTGGTATGGTTTTCCAGCCGCTGATGCGTCTCTTTGACCTTATCAGGAGAGGCCTGCGACTCTCGCAGTTCTTTCACAAGACGGTCTATTTCCAACCGGGCTTCAGCCAGCTGGGCGTCGTACTTGTCGGCGAATTTGCGGGTCAGTTCTTTTTCTTTATTGTCCAGGACTTCGTTTTGAACGCGATAAAACTCTTCCAGTTTTTTGGCTCGGACAATCCGATCATCAAGCTCCTGTCTTCCGCCGTGGAGGTTTTTCAGGTCAGTGTCCAGTTTTTCGATCAGGTTATCCAGCGAGCGTTCATCGGACCCGAGTAATCTTGCGGCTCGATCGGCCATAACATCGGGCAGTCCCAACCGGCGGGCGATGTCGATAGCATAGCTGGCGCCGGGGATACCGAGTTTGAGCTTGAATGTCGGCTGCAGGTCTTCGCGGTCGAATTCCAGCGAAGCGTTGATCAGTCCGGGAAGTTCCAAGGGCAGGGTTTTGAGTTGAGAATAATGGGTCGTAGCCACCAGATTACAGCCGCGTTCCAGTAGAGTCAAAACGATAATTTCGGCCAGAGCCGCTCCCTCCTTGGGATCGGTGCCGGCTCCGATTTCATCAAAGAGAGCCAGGGTGTTGTCATCGGCGTCATTTACGGCGGCTATGATATTACGGATATGTGAGGAGAAAGTTGAAAGCGACAGCTCCAGTGATTGTTCGTCACCGATATCGGCATAGATTTTCCGGTAAATACCGATTGTGCTTTTGTGGTCGGCCGGGATTTCGATTCCCGACATGGCCATCAGGGCCAGCAAACCGATGGCTTTAAGAGCCACCGTTTTGCCTCCGGTATTGGGACCGGTGACTAAAATACCTTGATTGTCGGCATTGAGCTGAATGCTTAAGGGGATAACATTTTCTGTTGATTCGGCGGCGTATATCAGCAAAGGATGGCGGGCCTCGAGCAAATTCAACTCGCCTTTGTCGGCGATTTGGGGAGAGGCGGCGTCGATTTTGAGGGCGAAAGTTCCCCGGGCATGGGCCAGGTCGATATGGCCGAATGTATTCAGATCGGCGATGATGTCATCGGCCGCTTCGCCGACCATAGATGTCAACTCTCTCAGGATGCGGTCGATTTCCAGCTTTTCATCCTGTTGAAGCTGGCGCAGTTTATTGTTAATCGGAATGGCCGACGATGGTTCGACAAACAATGTGGAGCCGCTGTTTGATTTGTCATGAACAATACCTTCGCTCGCTTTGAAATCTCCGGTCAGAAAAGGAATCACATAGCGGCCGTCTCGAACAGTGATGACATCATCCTGCCAACCGCTGTGTTTTTGTCGGGAACCGAGGATTTTGGCCAGATGCTGTTTGAGGCGGCTTTCGGCCTCACCCAGTTCGCGCCTGATCCGGGCCAGGGTTTTGGAGGCGCTATTGACGACATCACCGGCCTGATCAATGGCTTTGCCGATGGCTTTGGTTATTTCACGACGAGGGTGGAAGCGGCTTAGGATGGCGACAATATCCGGAAATCGTTCCGATCGATCTCCGCTTTTGCCATAGGTGTGCAGACTGTTTATTATATCCAGTGTGGTTTTCACCTGCAAAAGAGATTTGGGTTCGAGATGAATGCCGTCCACCCGAGATTTATCGATCAGCTCGCGGATATCCTCAATTCGCTCCAAAGGCATCGCCTCTTCAAAGCGAATAATATCTCGCATTTGCGCCGATTGAAGCAGGAGCGTTTCGATCTCAGAGCGATCAAAGCGGGGGGAGAGTTCCTGGGCATATCTCTTTCCGTACGGCGACAGGGTCAGGCCGGCGATAATTTCCCGGACTTTGGAGAATTCCAGAACCTTTAGTGAATGGGCATCTATCTCATGCATATAAAAAACCGACGATTAAATTTAAACCGCCGGTAACATACGAAAAATTAGGAATTATTCAAATGATTTCAAGTACCGGGGCCGACAGTAAAAAACCTCTGTATCTGATATAAAACCAGATCGACATCGGATCTGGTTTCCGGCGTCAGTCTAACACCCGCCTCCTTGAGCATTAAAGCCGATTCGACCTTGGAGAAAAAGGAAGTGTTGTCCGGGTGCAGGGAAGTGCTGGTTTCATACATGAACGGCACGGTTTTTATCAGCGTCGGTCCAAAAAAGCTGTCCTCGACGGCCAGATAAAACCCGGCCGGCATCGGCAAGAGGAAGAGCAGGAAAAAAATGAAGGACATGACGACCCAGCCGCGCATAAAGCCCAAAAAGGCTCCGCCCATTTGATCCTTGCGGCCTTTGCGCTGAAGGTGAACGATTCGGGCAATGCCCATTCCGAGCAGCTTGAATACCGCGTAGGCGATGCCTAAAAGGAGAATGAAGCTGAGAAAAGTTACCACCATCGGAGAGCCGCCGATTTTTTCATAAACAATGACTGAAAAGATATCCATGAAATTGATGGACACGACGACAGCCGGTATCAGGGTAAAAAATGCGGTCAATTCACGAAGCAGGCCCTTTTTGGAGCCGACGATAACCATGGCCACCAAAAGGGCCAGGAGGATATAATCGACAATATTCATCCGCTATCATCCTTTGAAACAGGTTCTTGCCAAAACATGGCTAAGTTGAGGATTTAGGGCAAGTAAAAAATGGACTCTATTTGGCGCTCAATAGCCGGATGACAATCTCTTTGACCACTTTGCCGTCGGCTTTGCCTTTCACCTGTGGCATCAGGACTTTCATAATTTTGCCGATGTCGGCAGGAGACTCGGCGCCAGTTTCGGCGATGGCCTGTTTAACCAGTGGTTCGATCTCAGTGGGGGGCATCAGTTGGGGAAGATACTGCTGAATAATTTCCAGTTCGCGGCTTTCCTGATCGACCAGGTCGTCGCGGCCACCGGCTTTGAACTGCTCAATCGAATCGCGCCGTTTTTTGGCGGCGAAGGCGAGTACTCCAAGAACATCTTCGTCGGTGAGTTTATCCAGAATGTTGTCGATCTGATAATACTTTATATCAGATTTAAGGCCCCTAAGGGTAGTGGCGGCAAGTTTGTCGCCTCCCTTAAGGGCCTTAATCAAATCTTTGTCAATCTTCTCGATCAGGGACATCTATCTTTGCTGCTCCTTGAGGAGTTTGCGAAGTTTTCGCCTGGCTGCATTCAGTTTGCGTTTTTTACGCTCTGATGGTTTCTCGAAATGCTGATGTTTCTTGACATCTGAGAGGATACCCATCTTTTCGCAGAACTTGTTAAACCGGCGCAGCGCCTTTTCGAAAGATTCGTCGTCGCGAACCTTAACTCCTGTCATATTCCCTTAATCACTCCCCTCAATGCTCTTAAAGAAGGTTGTATTTATATTACTTACCACCTGCATTATATGTCAAAATCGGCGAGAGTCAACGAAATTATGCTACAATTCCATTTAAATCTCGATTTTTTCATTTCCCAGGCTTTTTAACCCGGACAGAAAATGGACATGCAGATGATATATAATCTGGCCGCCTTGCGGCCCGTTATTGATCGTCATCCGGAACCCGTTTTCCACCTTAAGCTTATCGGCCAGCCGTCGGCAAACCTTGAAAAGATAGTCGATTTCATCGGCCGGAGCGTCCATAAAGGTCGAGTAATGCTTATTGGGGCAAACCAGAAGGTGAAGTTTGGCTTGAGGACGGTAATCCTTGAAAATAATCACCCGGTCGTCCTCAAAAATTATGTCGGCCGGGATTTTTCGTTTAATAATGTCACAAAATACACAGTTCATTCATCTTTTCCGATTAATTCAAGGGCCAGATTCATTGCCGGATCGTTGCTTTCAATAATGTCGGTTATTGAAAGATTGATTTCATAATCCGGAATTATCCCTCGGTCTTTTGGCATGTTTTTGGCGACAGTGGAATAGACACAGCGCGTGTATTCCACTCTGATCCCTGTATTGGGCAAAACCAGTTCGGTGTTGCAGCCATTGCATCTGTAAGAACCACCGGATTCTTCGCCGATTAAAATTCCCAGATTATAATGTTTTATAATAGAAAGAAAATGACCGGAGGTCGAAAAACTCCCTCCATCCAACAATACAAAGACATTACCCTGGAAATTATCGGAGTGCGGTTTGATGGGTCGTTTGAGATCTGAGTAACCATAAACGTGCGGATTAAAATAAGTATATGATGAATCGATGATATAGGAGATTAAATCCGTGGCGGCATAGGGTTCGCCACCGTCATTTCCACGCACGTCAATAATAATGTTTTGAATCGCGTCTATTCGGATCGATTCGAAGCATTGTTTATAAAAGTCATCGAAATTGAAATCGTCCCAGGCGATGAATTCCCCGATGCGAATTACGGCCGTTTGCAGGCTGTCTATAATATGCATGTCAGCCGGAGCGGATTCTTCAAAATCCAAGCTTAATTCATCGCGCACTTTACGAATGTCGGCATAGGAAAGAGCAGTAATTGTGCTATTTTGTAGGCCGCCGCCGTCACGAGATAAATAGGCTATCTCATACGTATCTGGGAAGACGGGATATCCAGGAAATAGTCCGAAGCTGAGTTGATTCATGTTGTGGTATTTATAGGTCAGGTTCAGGCCATCGGCGGCGATGATGTCAAGAAAATTATGAATTATCTCTGTCATGGGTGTTCCGTTAATGGAAATCACCTGATTACCCGGAATGATCTGCGAATCCTGAATATAGCTATGCCTGATAAAAGCCTCGCTACCATCGAAATACAGTGTGAAAGGGAAATGATTTTCATTTTCCAGAATTTTGCCCCAATATTTCCTGGGCAGCCAGGTGCGGGTGTGACCGCAATTGGTTCGGGAAGCGATCCGGCGCAGGGCCATATAAAATTCGATCAATGTCGACCCTTGATCGATCGAAGAAAAGGCGCTATCGAAAATCTGACGAAACAGGGCTTTATTATCATAAGTATTGATGGCCGGATGAAGACCATCCAATTTTTCTCTGAATTCGGAGAAATCATCGCGCAAATCTTCAACAGTAAATGTTTTTTCAGGATTGTACTCAATTTCAACCTGTCGGGAACAGGATGTG
>JAAEQF010000550.1 GCA_024231695.1 FCB group bacterium | reverse complement strand
ATAATAAAGCACATAACATTTTAATTGAAACTATTGCTTACTATGTGCTTATAAACAACAGTTTTACGTTTTTTCTACATTCGTTTTTTAAATGAACATTGTGCGGTATTTTTGCAACAGTTCAATTAAGTTACTGTTATACGCAATATCATCAACTATCTAAACATTGATAGTTTCCATCATTATCTATTTTATGTAACTCTTCAAAAGAAATTTTATCATACTTCCAATAATAAGAAGCGAAAATATCTGTATTCTGATATTTTGCTGAAAAACTTTTATTTTCTACTGAATTAGAATCTGGTGCAAAATCACTATTATTGAAATGATTTTCAACTTCATTAAATTCTGAAAAATCTTTTTTTGAATTTAATTCTACTGCTAATTTTTCTATTTTTTTATAATCCATAATTATTTTTATTATTAGTCTCTATATAATTTATTGAGTTGTGATTTTGAGATGTCTTTTGATAATTCAATTCTATTTTTGTTTTTTAATTCTATTGATTTTTTTAAGATATTATATCTAATACCTTTTTTAATTATAAAATGAGCGTTTGGAAACGCATTTTTTGCACTCTCTGAAAAATTGCAATTTTCTTGTATAAAAATTACTTTAATATCTTTATACATAAGCTTTAAAATATTTTCAAAATCAGAAAACAACCAATCTTCATAACCTTCTTTATATATACAGAAAATTTCTTCCTCTGATATATAACCTTTTTTTAATGCGTCTAAATATAAGTTCATATCTTTTAGTTTTTTTTAGTGATTAATAATTCTAATAATTAATACAAATATACAAATAATATATTTAATAATCAAATTTTTTTTTACTTTGGACGTTTTTTTTTATTGTTGTATAACATGTTTTGAAAATAGAGAAAACGTTAAATATTAATTGATT
>JAAEQF010000549.1 GCA_024231695.1 FCB group bacterium | reverse complement strand
CCAGCTACCATCTGTATGTTTAAATTCTGACATAATATATTTTTGTTTAATTGATTAATATTTGAGTTTATAACAGGCGTTTTTGCTGTCATAAATTTTTTAAAAATAAAAAAATTTCCGCCACAAACACGAAACGTTATAAACAATACGTTTTATTGGTATTTAGAATTTTAGACCCCTTCGTCTTTTTCGCCCCTTTTGTTTTTTAAATGCTTTTTTTGTAATTTTATCTGTATTTTCAGGTGTCATACCGAACATATATTCTAAGTGTTCATCAGAGCATTGCCAGTATAAGAAAGCGAAATTTTTTGCACGTCTTTTTAATTCTCTTTTGCTTGGTGGATTTTCTTTATAATCTAATATTCCCATTGTTTTGTAATTTAGTTTATTTATTATTTAACTTTCAGGCATAAATATACTCCTTATTAATTTATTTTAATTTATAACAGTTTTCTTAGTTTTTATTTGCTTTTGCAAACTGCTGTTAATTTACATTAGTTCTGATTTTTAACGATTTATTTTTAATTTACATTTTACCATAAAAGCAAACGTAAACTAGATCAAAAGAACGTTATATTTAACTAGATACTGTTTAATTGTTTTTTGAAAACATTTAAAGCATCTAAATATTCTTTTTCACTTATCTCTTTTTCACAAATAAAAAAGAAACAAGTATGTTTTAAAGAAAATCTATGTTCTTCTGATGTAATTTCAAAGGAATTAAAAATCCCTTGTTTTTCATCAATTACTTTAATACATTTAGAATAATAATTCCAATTCTCATCTTCCGCTCTATTTACATACTTAAAAAAACGTCCCTCATATTTTTTTCTTAATGCAGGGAATAATATCTTATTTTCGATTTTTTCTATTTGTTTTCTGATTTTCAGTAAAGCCACTCTTTTTTCCTCGTAATCTTTTTTTAATAATTCTAAATTACTCATAATAAAAGATTTAAAATTTGATTTATTGCTTCATTTGCTGTCATGTTTTTTTATTTTAGTAGTGATTAATAATTCTAATAATTAATACAAATATACAAATAATATATTTAATAATCAAATTTTTTTTTACTTTGGACGTTTTTTTTTATTGTTGTATAACATGTTTTGAAAATAGAGAAAACGTTAAATATTAATTGATT
>JAAEQF010000548.1 GCA_024231695.1 FCB group bacterium | reverse complement strand
GGCGGTGACGGCGACGGTAGTGGTGGCCCGGGACCAGCGTCTGGTCGCCTACGTCGTCGGCGAGACCGCGCCGCTGCGCGCCTTCCTCGCCGAGCGGCTGCCCGTCTACATGGTGCCGTCCGTGTTCGTCCGACTCGACGAGCTGCCGCTGCTGCCCAACGGCAAAGTCGATCGGCAAGCGCTGCCGGCGCCGGAAGGCACGGCCGAGACCGCGGGCTACGTGGCGCCACGCAACCCGGCCGAGGAGGTGCTGGCGGGTATCTGGTCGGACGTCCTCGGGGTGGATCGGGTGGGGATCCACGACGACTTCTTCGCGCTCGGCGGCCATTCGCTCGTCGCCGCCCGCGTGCTCGCCCGGGTGCGCCGGGCCTTCGGCCGCGAGCCGGCCCTGAGCGCGCTCTTCGACGCGCCCACGGTCGCCGATCTGGCGACGCGGATCGCCGGGGCGGACGAGGCGCCGAGCCCGATCACGAAGGTGCCGCGCGACGGCCCGCCGCCGATGTCGTTCGCCCAGCAACGGCTGTGGTTTCTCCATCAGCTCGAGCCCTGGAACCCCGAGTACCACATCCCGGCGGCGGTCCTGATCGAGGGTCCGCTGCGTCCGGCCGTCCTCCGCGGGTGCCTCGACGAGCTGGTACGCCG
>JAAEQF010000547.1 GCA_024231695.1 FCB group bacterium | reverse complement strand
CCCCAAAACCCCAAAACCCCATAGCAGCCTTCATTTCCATAGAGTTTCAGGAGCCATAAATATAATTCGTCTCGCAATATCTCTATCAAATAGATAGCAGGAGCTCAACTGACTTGATAGTTCTTATTTATTAGTAATAACTTACAAAACAAAAATCATCGCAATGAAATTCGCTATCGCAGCTCTCGCCGCCGTCGCTTCAGCCAAGCCTGAGGAAGACCGTGTCACCTCTCTCCCAGGAATGGGTAACTTCGATACATACGGTGCCTTCTCCGGTATGCTCGACATCGCCGACACCTCTAAGGAGCTCCATTACCTCTTCTTCGAGGCTCAGGAGGATGCTGAAAACGCCCCAGTCCTCATCTGGTTCAATGGTGGCCCTGGTTGCTCCTCCATGCTCGGCTTCATGCAAGAGAACGGTCCCTTCCGCATTGAGTCTGGTGGCACCACCTTCCACGAGAGCGAGTTCTCCTGGAACAGAGAGACTAACCTCCTCTACATTGAGCAGCCCGCTGGTGT
>JAAEQF010000546.1 GCA_024231695.1 FCB group bacterium | reverse complement strand
GTACTGCGCTCTTACACATTCAGTTTCTCTTAGGATCTATTGACTTCCCCCCCGTCACACATATTCTTTTTTTAATCATACGCCGACCCCCGAGATCCACACTCTTTCCCTCCCCGACGCTCTCCCGATCTCGCGACGTACTTCCCGACACCGTGCGACGCGGGGAGTGGCAATGTTTGCGATGTGTCAGGCAGCGCACCGTCCACCCAACTTGGGTACGTTGGCTGAAACGAGTAGCTATTTCGATCTAGCGCGTGGCGTGGTCGGGGTGCCCCGCGCGGCCCGGAAACGGCGCGTTCGCATGTTCCGAAATCGATTTCCCGCTTCAGGTGGCGGAACGCGACCCAACAGTACCGAGTTCGGACACATTCAGTTGTTCCAAGGATGTTTCGACTTGCCGCCGGTCACACACACACGCACACACCCCGCCGCCGCCGCCGCACCCCCCACGCCCCCCTTGCCGCCGCACCCCTCGCAGCACCGCGACGTACTTCCCGACACCGTGCGACGCGGGGGGCGGCAATGTTTGCGATGTGTCAGGCAGCGCACCGTCCACCCAACTTGGGTAGGTTGGCTGAAACGAGTAGCTATTTCGATCTAGCGCGTGGCGTGGTCGGGGTGCCCCGCGCGGCCCGGAAACGGC
>JAAEQF010000545.1 GCA_024231695.1 FCB group bacterium | reverse complement strand
TGTCTTCGGCTCAAATATTGCCCAAGGCGCATATATTTGCGGCGACGCCAATAGCGATGGGGCGCTAAACGTAGGCGATGCGGTGTTCATGATTAATTATGTTTTCAAAAACGGTCCGGCACCCGATAGCAATTGTTGCCCCAGTTGCAATGATGAAATTCTAAACGGCGAGGAAACAGATGTTGACTGCGGCGGATCCGAATGTTCGCCATGTGTAGATGGTAACGGTTGCCTCATCGGAAGCGACTGTATATCGGGCAACTGCTCAGGCGGCATATGTCAACCCTCTGCCAATTGCACCGATGCCATTATGAACGGCGATGAAACCGATGTTGACTGCGGCGGGTCCGAATGTCCGCCATGTTCTGATGGTTCCGAATGCGCTGAGGGAAGCGATTGCATGTCAGGCGTCTGTTCGGGTACCATTTGTCAATCGCCCAGTTGCAGTGATGGCGTTATAAACGGCGATGAAACCGATATTGACTGCGGCGGATCTTGTCCGCCCTGTTCTGATGGTTCCGACTGCGCTGAGGGAAGCGATTGTATGTCCGGCGTCTGTTCAGGCAACGTATGTCAACCGCCCAGTTGCAGTGATGGCGTTATAAACGGCGATGAAACCGATATTGACTGCGGCGGATCTTGTCCGCCATGTACAGATGGTTCCGACTGCGCTGAGGGAAGTGATTGCATATCAGGCAACTGCACAGGTAGTATTTGTCAACCCGCTCCCAGTTGCGAAGATGATATTATGAACGGCGATGAAACGGATGTTGACTGCGGTGGGCAAGAATGTCCGCCATGTTCGGACGGTTCCGAATGCGCTGAGGGAAGTGATTGCATATCAGGCGTCTGTTCGGGTACCATTTGTCAATCTGCCAGTTGCAGTGATGGCGTTATGAACGGCGATGAAACCGATATAGACTGCGGCGGATCTTGTCCGCCCTGCGTAGATGGTAACGGTTGCCTCATCGGAACCGACTGCATATCGGGCAACTGCTCGGGCGACATCTGTCAGCCTTCCAGTTGCAGTGATGCCGTCATGAACGGCGATGAAACCGATATAGACTGCGGCGGGTCTTGTCCGCCATGTTCGGCTGGTTCCACTTGCCTTATGGGAAGCGATTGCATATCCGGCGTCTGTTCCGGTGACATATGTCAATAGCCCGTATGAACCGATAGCTTTATTTGGGCGGCAGACGTCCACATCTGCCGCCTTGTGTGCGAGAACTCGTTATTGCGAGGCGGGCACCCAGGTGCCCGACGTGGCAATCTCCGAGCGGCACAGTGAGCTAACAGTCCACCAACTCAATTATTCCACTATCTATCTCTGATTTCAGCAATAATAGCTTGACGTGGTCGCATATAGCAATATATTACAGTTGATACATAATTCTATTAGAACTGCATCAAATAATTCAATCTAAGGAGGTCACGATGAAAACTTCTGGCTTACTCCTTCTGGTTGCGGCATTAATCATGCCCTTGACAACAGTGTTGGCTGAAGTTCCGCAGATGATTAATTACCAGGGCAACCTGACCGATGATCAGGGTGAACCATTGGATACGACAATATCAATAGTATTCACAATTTATGATGATTCGACCGGGGGCGGCTCGAAATGGACTGAAACGCACCCGGCTGTTTCGGTTGAATCCGGCGGATTCTCGGTAATTCTTGGCGCTACTGATCCCATCGACGACAGTGTGTTCGCCAGCGATGAGCGGTGGCTGGGCGTTATTATTGGCGCCGATCTGGAAATCACCCCGCGTACTAGGCTAACGTCGGTTCCGTACACCTACCACGCTTCTACTGTTGCCGGTTTTTCACCGGGGCCTGATAACATTAATTCTGGCTTGAATACCTTTGTGGCCGGCGATAGCAACACAGTATTGTCTGATTACAGCACTATTGCCGGAGGATTGCGCAATCGGGTGGAAGTGATCAACCTCGGCGACACCGCTTTTGACACTTCCGGGATCGGTGACTTTTCGGCAGGCAGCTCGGCATATCCCAGTCTGGTACAAGATAATGGGGCCATACTTGGCGGTTACAACAACACAGTCAACGGCTACGCCTCGGCGGTGGTGCATGGCGAATTTAACCAAGCAATCGGCGCCTATTCGTTCATCGGCGGGGGCTTACGGAATATTTCCGGGGATCCGTCTCTTTTTAGTCAAGGTTCCACCGTAGGCGGGGGATGGTATAACACAGCGACAGGTTTCTGTTCCGCGACTGGGGGCGGTCTGGGAAATACGGCAATTAACTTTCTTTCAGCAATCGGTGGAGGTGGCAACAATCATGTCGACGGACAGTTTGCTACTGTGCCAGGAGGTTGGGCCAATAACGCAGATGCTGATTATTCGCTTGCTTGCGGGCGGCAGGCGAAAGTGCTATCCGGCCATGACGGCACGTTTGTATGGGCCGACCACACCATGGCGGATTTCGTATCCACTGATGTGGACCAGTTCTTGATCCGAGCCAACGGAGGGGTCGGCATTGGCACGAATTCTCCAAACCCCGCTTCTCAACTCGATGTAAACGGTCTTGTGCATATGACCGGGTTCCAGATGCCCTCAGGAGCTGTCAATGGCCGCGTTTTGACCTGCAATGCCAGCGGCGTGGGTACCTGGCAGTCAGGCACCGGTGGTGGCAACACTTTGGATGAAGCCTATGATGAAGGAGGCGCCGGGGCCGGAAGGACCATTAATGCCGATGCAGGCTATGTTGATATCGATGGACCGGATGGGCTACACGTGGAAGGCAACTTCGCTATCGGTTCATTAACAGCTCCTGACAATGACATTTTACTTTATGGTCGGAAAACCCTTAGTTCCACCACTTGGAAACGAGGCCTACAACTAAATATTTACAATACCTCATCAGGTCAACTTAATGGTATAGATTGTCTCGCTCAGGCAACCACTCCAGGTTCCGGCGGAGTGGTGTTTGGTGCAAGGGCATATGGAATATCGGACGGTACTTCGTTGGGAGTCCAGGGGATAGCCCACACAACCACCCAACATTCCAGTTCAGGCACTACATACGGAGTATTTGGCTCAGCACAATATGGTCAAGACGCATTTGGCATATTCGGCCAAGCCAGCGGAGCAACCACCAATTGGGCCGGCTTCTTCTCTGGCAACGTCAATGTCACTGGCATTCTCAGCAAAGCTAGTGGAATGTTCAAGATAGATCATCCTCTCGACCCAGAGCATAAGTATTTGCAGCACAGCTTTGTTGAATCACCGGACATGATGAATGTCTACAACGGTAATGTGACGCTGGATGCCAACGGTGAGGCTACCATTGAACTTCCTGACTACTTTGATGCCCTGAACAAGGACTTCCGGTATCAACTGACTTGCATTGGTGGTTTCGCACCTATCTATGTTGCAGAAGAAATAGCTGACAACCAATTCATGATAGCCGGCGGCGAGTCAGGGATGAAGGTTTCCTGGCAAGTAACCGGGGTCCGCAAAGACGCCTTTGCAGAAGCGAATAGAATCCAGGTCGAGGTTGATAAACCCAATGACGAACGTGGCAAGTATGCACACCCTGAGGCCTTCGGCCTTAGCAAAGAGATGGGTACTGAATACGAACAGCACCAGCTCATTCAGAATCAAAGCAATTAGAGAGGTGAGCGGCAATGAGAATCCGTGTATCCATATTGGATAGCCTCCTGCTTCTCTGCTCGCTGTACATGGCCGGTGGCCCACCATTCATGGTGGGAAAGAAATTTCTAAACTAATCCCCCCATCATGAATGGTGGGCCACCCATCCTTTCGCTTTTCGACAAGTCACGGGTGGCTTGCGTGTGTGGCGCACCATTTATGTTTGGTTGATAAATCACTCAAATTAAAAAGCCGCCGATCTCGCGATCGGCGGCTTTTGAATTCCTATTTCAGCATGTGGTTAGCGTACGTCCTCGTGCGCCAACTTAGCATATGATCAAGCGCTGGGGCAGACGAGGACGTCTGCCGCCCACAAGCACACACGAGTGTGCCGGCGATGCCTGTGAGGCCAGCGAAGCGCGGCCGAACCAAAAACAGGCGATGCCTGTTAGCGCACCGTACCTACATAATGCGAAGTCAACTGTTTCTCGCGAACCCGAGGATCGGTGTAATCGGGAAGCAACATCGGAGCCACTCTCCCCTCATCCGCACCGGAATCATCGCAGGCTTTGTTGTAGTTGACCACATGATCCAGATTCAGCTTGCCGTCTTTGACGCCGGCGTTGATATATTTCGCCGCGCTGGCTCCGGCGATTCGGCCATAGACCATGATATCCAGAAGCGAATTACCCATCAGACGATTCTCGCCATGAATACCGCCGCCAACCTCACCAGCCACAAACAGACCCGGTAAACCGGTCTCGCCAGTGTTCTTGAACTCCAACCCGCCGTTTTGATAATGCAAAGTCGGGAAAATCAGCATCGGCTCTTTGGAAATATCGATCCCGAACCGTTTATAGAGGATAAACTTGCCCGGGAATTCACGCTCGACCGTGCCTTCGCCGGAAAGCATTTCGATCATCGGTGAATCAAGCCAGATACCGAGTTTGCCGGTCGGCGTCGGGACACCTTTGCTGGTAACCACACACTGCTTGATAATGGCCGCCGCTTCGACGTCGCGCGGTTCGCGCTCGTTGACGAACTGATTACCCTCGATATTGACCAAATTAGCGCCGGAACCACGGAATTTCTCGGTAATGAGGATTCCCTCGGCCTGTTCCGGGAAAACGATCCCGGTCGGGTGATACTGCACGGTATGCAAAAAACAAACCGGCACACCCGCACGGTAGGCCATGACGATACCGTCGGCGGTCGCGCCATAATGGTTGGTGGTCATGAAACCCTGAATATGCAGACGCCCGCAACCACCCGTGGCCATGACTACGGCTTTGGCCTTGACGACCGAGT
>JAAEQF010000544.1 GCA_024231695.1 FCB group bacterium | reverse complement strand
TGTCCTCCGGTACTAGAGCCTGTTAAGAGTAGGAAAAAAGACCCTAGGAAGAGGGGTATTGATAAGGCTCTGAAGAAAGCCAGTCCGGAGAAATTGGCCAAAATTGCCGCGCTTATGGAGAAGATGGGGATTGAGTTATAGTGAGAAAGAAAAGGAGACTAATTATGAAAGAATCACTAGAGGATAGAGAAAGAAGACTAAAAATAGAGATAAAAAGCCTCCGAGGAAGTACGAAAAAATGGGTAAGGATAAGCATAGGTACAGGTACAGATATTGGTGGATTTAACTGTCCGTTATGTTGGGAATTTTATTCTTGCAAGCGTTCTCTTAGTTTGGAAAAACTCAGCCCTTGCCCAGTATATGCTTTGAGTGATAATTATTATAAGTGTGAAAATACTCCTTATGAAGAGTTTAGGGATGCAGCTAATTTTAAGGCTCCTTTCAACCTTCCCGTACTTAACTACTCAGGAAAACTTAAAACCTTGGCTAATAAGGAACTTATGTTCTTACAGAGTATTCTTGAGAGTAAGATAAAGGAATTAAAAAAGGAGACAAAATGAGTAGCTCCCATATTATACATTTTCAAAAGAATGATTTACTAGACACCGAAATAAAAGCTTCTGTTAACGTAGGTATGAGTAAGGCCAATTGGGTAAGCCTGGCAATTGGTGGATTTACACTTAGTTTATTCACACCCAGTCCTGCGGGAATAAGTGAGATATTAAAGGGACTGCATCTTGATGATTCACTTATTATAGATTATTCCCTGGAAGAGCCTATACCATCTTCTAATACAATAGAGTTAGAGGTAGAGATTACTTCTTATAACGCCGATCCCTTGCAAACAGATAGTACACCATTAATAACTGCGAGTGGTAAGAGAGTAAGTGAGAACTACTGCGCACTCTCTAGGGATATTGAGAAGGAGTACGGATTAAAATTCGGAGATAAGATAGAGATAGAGGGTTTTGGAGAGTATGAATTCCAAGACCGGATGAATAAGCGAATCCGGAAAGGTGTGGATATTTTCCGGTGGAGTAGGGAAGAAGCCCTAGAGATAGGGCGGAGTAAAGGAGTGGTAAGAATAACCCCGCGTGAGCAACTTACTAAAGGAGAGATAAAATGAAAAAAATATACGTACCGGGAGAGCAAAGTGAAGAAACTATTTGTCTTGAGGAAGTACCGCTGAAGAGTTTAATTTTGGTTAAAAAGCGGGGTTCTATAGTTGGTATTATTAATTATTGTTATGAAGCAAAAGGTTGGAAAGTGATAACTCCGGTAATCTCACTTATTATAAATGAAGTTAAGTATTTTACTTCCCAGGAAGAACTTATTAGAGAAGGTATTAAAGAAGGGTATTCTTTTTATATTGAATAAAATAGTTAGTATACAATGACTAGGGGTGGCTCCCTAATAGTTACTAACTCAAGCCCATGAGATAGTCTCCACCCTTTAGATACCGTGCACTCTGTACGAGGTCAAAGAGAGGGTAACTAATCTCATGGGCTTAAATAAGTAAAGGATCTTATATAACTTGCGATTGGAAGTCATATAATCGGGATAGGCATACTACGGAAGGAGCTGGCTTATGCTCCAGTTACAAGCGGGTGCCATAAGATCTTTTTACTTTAATAATTCATTAAATGAATTATTAATCACTATTTATTAAAAAGCCGCTTTTATTTAAAAAAGGAGACTATTTATTATGAACAAAACCAGAGTAAAAGAATACCTCTTAGAAATAGGCCGATTCTTAGGGACCATGACCCTTGCGTGTACTCTTGCATGGGCTTTATTAACCTATGGAGCGAGGTAAGCAAATGAAAAGGACTATTATTAAATACCAAGACTTAGGGGATAAGGTAAAAATCCTGGAAGTAAAAAACGCCACTACAAAACAGGAATTTATAGAAAAATTTGGTGAGGATTTTACTCTTAGGTACCTAAGTCCTGAAAAAGTTAACTATATCTTCTATAAGGCACTTTTAGCGATAAACGAACACAGACACCCTTATTTTTTAAGTGTAGGTAAAGACATAACTATATCAAAGACTCATTTTAATAAAATGATCGCAATTATGAAAAAAGCCGGAGCTAGATTAACCAGACTGATTAAAGAAGACCAAATTAAGATTATTAAAATATGACTTCTCTTTAGGGATAAATATATTACTTATATATAGGGAGTAGATAAAAAAGATGGAAAAAACTGTTATTAAGTATAAGGACCTAGGAGATAGGGTGGAAATACTGAGTATAAAAAACATAGCCACCAGAAAACAATTACTAAAAAAATATAATCAGAAACTTATCGATGAGTATTTTTCTAAAGTACCTTACTACGCAGGTTCTAATATTCGGGATTATTTTCAAGTAAATACTTCTGGACTCATTTATAAGGTAAATAAAAATATATCAAAAAAACACTTCCTTGAGATAATCTCCATCATGAAAAAAGCCGGAAATAGACTAGGTAAGCTTATAAAAGAGTATAAAGAAAACCAGATTAAGGTTATTAAAATATGACTTCACCTATTAAATACCCATCACACAAAGGACTCTCTCTTATAGAAATAAGTCCTCACGAGTGGCCTTGCAGAGTAGGGGAGATCACTATACTACTCTCTAAGAAAGTAGGGTATTGTGCCTTAGTACGAGAGATAAGTAGGGATACTCAAGAAGCACTTGTTTCCTTACTAGATTATACTAAGGACGATTTACCTTTTACCATACCCCTTTATGATTGTATTCCTACCAGAAAAGGTCCAGAGGATCTTATCTCTCAATACCACCTAACCCCACAGCAATTCTCGGATAATCTGAGTAAGGAAAGAAGTTTTCCAGACTTTGACTCACCGGCTATTAGTAAGAGTAGGAAGAAATCACTTAATACTAAGAGTACTAAGAAAAAGAAAAAACTAGAGGGTGCGGAGTTACTCACCGTTCTCGCTGGATTAAGTGAAGAACAAAAAAAGGCCCTGGGTAAGATTATGAAAAAAAGCCTGAGTAAATAATAAAAGGAATTCATTATGAAGACAGAAATAAAGAAAAAAATAACCCCAATTAACATCACCTCCTGCCATTTATGCAATCCAGGTAAGTGGAAAATCATTGGGGAGAGTGTAGGAGAGTATAAATGTTTAAAGTGTAAGGAAATCATCACCAAGGTTATTATAAAAAAGGAGACTAAGGGTGAGTAAGAGTAATATAATCCAAGAGTTACGCGCTCAAAAGATACCTATATATGATAATTCCTCAATAAAGACCTTTACTTGGTGTCCCCGGGGTTATTTTTACCGACACGAATTAGGCCTAGAGCCTAGTACTCCCCGACTGAATCCAGGACTTCATTTTGGCATCTCTGGTCACCTAGCCATGGAGAGTTGGTTCTCGCCGGACTCTTATAAAGATGATCAAAAAGCACTTAATATCTTTGTGGATAATTTCCATGAATACGAAGAAGTTGCCAAGATAGGTGCGAGAGGTAAGCCGCTTAAGACCACTCACTCCATTATCTTCGGGTGCTCTCTTCTAGAGGCGTATTTTAATAAATACCGTAATGATGAGAGAAAAGTATTGAGTCTGGAGAATGCCTACGCAGAGGAAATTACAGAGGATACTTACCTAGTAGGTAAGATTGATAAATTACTAGAGACCTCTCGGGGACTTAAATTCTGTGACTATAAGTTCACCAAGTATATGAATTACTTACTAAACCCTAACCCGCAAATGTGTGGGTATACTTTTTTAGTAAGTAAACTCACCGGAGAGAAGGTAAACGGAGAGGTGGATATTATAGGGGTGAGTAAGAGTAAAAACCCCAATGAGTTACTAATCAGGATGCCAGTTGAGTATAGTGAGTTCTCACTCTCTTTATGGAAGGAAAGTGTAGTTGAGCAAATTAAGAGTATAGAAAGATGCCGAGAGAGAGGTATATGGCCGCAATCCTGGGATTGTAAGCCTTTTTTCAGAGACTGTGACTACCTGCCCTTGTGTACTTCTAGTAGTAAGGAAGTTCATGATGAGATGGTGAGTAGACTTTTTGTAATTAAATTCTGGGACCCATTTGGGGAGGAGTAAGAGATGAAAACAATATCGGAGAACCCGGAGAAAAGAAAATACAAGATAAAACAAGATGACTTTGAACTTGGTGACTTAGTAGATAGACTTCCTAATTGCGGTGAAGCTCTTGAGTATTTACAAGACTATAGACGCAGTAAAAAATGCGGCATTAGTACCGATGAGTGGCTTAGAAAAAATCCAGCAGCCGCTAAATGGGCACTTAAAGAGGGATTTATCACAGAGAGGGAAAAAATACATAATTGGGATAATCTATACTTAGAGAGAAGTGTTTATAAGAAAGGACAGTTTTTTTTAAAACAAGATAAAAGAATTTTACTTGTATTTAAGCCTAACGGAGAGGTATACAATATGACATGCTCAAAAGGGGATTCTGGCCATTTTGACGCATTAGGACGACTTATTATAAACACAGAAGGATAAGAAGTACAAAAAAGGAGCCTGATAAATGCCTACTAATAATAAAAATAATAAAAAACCTCACTCATTCCGCGCTACCGACGGAACTATTATTCCAATAAAAATACTCAGGAAAAATATTAAATCCTACCGATTACTCCTCCTGACTAAACCGCCTAAGAAGATAAAAGTACGGGAGATTAATTATCATAAACTTGTTTATTAATTAGTATTTAGTAAAAAAGGAGACTAAAAGATGAGACAAAGAGTACCCTATCAGAGACAACAAAAAGGCCGCGCAACTCCACGAACTCGTACTCACATAACCGGAACAGCTTCGGTGCGTTATTTACCTAGTGGACTATTTATCCAACTAGAGGCTCCCTGGAATGAACCCTTTCAGAGAGAGATGAAGAAAAGTATCCCTACCAAAAAGAGAATATGGGATAATAATGATAAATGTTGGTATATTATAAAGGATCAATTTGACAAACTAGCGCATTTATTAGATAAGTTCTATACTGAGACCATCCTCCTTGATTTTCCGGACCAGGAAGTAAAGAATGACTCCTGGACTAAACTATTCCTCATCCCGGGAGCGCCCATTGAGTTAGTACAGAGTGCTTATAAAGTAATGAGTAAGAAACACCACCCGGACCTAGGCGGGAGTACTGAAAAAATGCAGAATCTTAACCTAGCCTATAAAGACATAATGGGTGAGCTTACAGAAAAAGGAGGCCAGGATAATGTATGATCTGAGTATTAAGAACAAAGACTTACTTAAGAAAACACAAAAACTAGAAAAAGGCCATAGGTTGACCTTGAAACAATCCCTCTCTGTAGAGAGTACTCAGTTAAAACAAAAACAATCCTACATTCTCGCAGATATTAGCGGAAGTATGAATGGGAATAAGTTAAAAGAGCTTAAAAAGGCCCTTCATACTGTATGGAGATCAGGTATACACGGTATAGCCTTTGGTAGTCAGATATATGACTTTACTCAGGAGGATATTGATAATCTTGGAGTACAAGGGACTACTAATATGCTAGGAGCCTTAGAAGCCGCGTGGGAGGATAGTGCAGAGCATATTATCTTACTAACTGATGGATACCCTGATCAAGTGGATAGTGATATTTTAAATAGAGTATATGCAAATAAAGATATTCCTATAGATACTATAGGTATAGGGGATAGTTTTAATATAGACCTATTAAGGAAAATAAGTAAGATAACCAATGGTAAGTATAATTCAGTTAATGAACCATTGTTACTAAGTGAAGTAATGACTGAGTTATTGCAAATAAGTGAAAACGCCGGGATTATTCAATTATAGAGAAAAAGGAGACTAATGATGAGTAAAAGAGATCTTGTTACAACTGAATGGCTAGAAGAAGTAGTACAAAATACAGTAAATAAAGAACTTAATGAAATTCTTGATACAATACTAGATATAGAAAAAGCATTAAATAGTCCTACAAATAACCATAAGCCTTGGAGCGAAAGAGAGGACTATAAATTAGCCGCTGAAGTGGATGTATTTGTAACAGTAGTCGCAAAAAACCACGGACGCTCTATAAATACAATCATTGCCCGACTAAAGAAAAATAAATATTTTCAATAAAATAAAAGGAGTAAAAAAATGCCAAATAGAGAAAAATTATACCAAGCTATGGATATAATAGATGAACTATGGGAAATAGTAGTCACACAAATAGAGCATAAAAAACTACCGGACAGGCTTTTTGAAGAAACAAAAGGATTTATACCCAGGATAGAGGTAAGTAAGTACTTACTACTCCCTTATAATGATCCGGAATTAACGGAGTTTAAAAAAGGTTTTTTAATTAATAGGAGGTATATTTATATAACTTATAAAATACATATACTTTGTAACCACCAATCAATATATATCCTAGATGAAAAACTTGACCCAAGACTCTTTCATGTAATTAATAAGCTAGGTTAATAAAAAAAGGAAACTAATTATGCCTGAACAATCTACTCTTATATTCATTATCGGCAAGTCCGGACGAGGTAAATCCACCGCAATACGCACTCTTCCTCCGGAAGATACTTATCTTATTAATGTAATAGGTAAACCCCTACCATTCCCAGGAGGTACCAAGTACCAAAAGAGCAAGAACTTATGTACTGAAAGAGACGCATTGAAGATAATCCAGCACATGCAGAGGATAAGTAAGGCCGGATTTACTCACCTAGTACTAGACGACATGCAGTATATAATGGCCGGTGAGTTCATGCTTAAGGCCCTTGAGCGC